>JBLMVY010000020.1:0-11051 GCA_050256935.1 Candidatus Levyibacteriota bacterium
GCCGCCCGCGGCGACGGCGGCCGCCGCGGCCGCCGCGGCCGCGGCCCAGGCCGCGCAGGCAGCGAAGCCCTTCGCCGAGGTGGTCAAGGGCGCGAAGGAATCGGCCGGGCTGTTCAACCTCTGGCACAAGGACGACAAGGTCTGGATCGAGATCGCACCCGACCAGTTCGACCGGCCCTATTTCTTCAAGTCGGCGCTCAACCAGGGCATCGGCGAAAACCGGCTGTTCGGCGGCGCGATGACCTACCCGGTCGGCGTCGCGCAGATCGTCGTGTTCCACAGGCACGGGAACACCGTGCAACTGATCGCCAAGAACGAGAAATACACGGCACGGGCCGGAACGCCGGAAGCCCGGGCGGTCGCGGCCGGCTTCTCCGACAGCCTGCTCGCGACGGCGCCGGTCGCCTCGCAACCCAACCCCGAGCGCAAGTCGATCCTGATCGACGCCAACGCGCTGCTCTTCGCCGACATTCCCGGCGCGGCGAGCTTCCTCGAGCGGGTCTATCGCCAGCCCTACGGCTTCGACGCCAAGAACTCGTCGTTCGGCAGGCTGTGGGCGAGCCCCGACAACGTCGCGCTCGAGGTCTCGGCGCACTACGCGCTTGCGCGCCTCGTGCTGCCGCCGCCTCCGCCCGCCAAGTCGATGCTGCCATCGCCACCGTCGACACTGCCGGACCTGCGCAGCATGTTCCTCGGCTATTACTACACGTTCGCCAGGCTCCCGGACCTGCCGATGCAGCCGCGGCGGGCCGACGACCGCGTCGGCTATTTCACCACCGACGTCCTCGATTTCACCTCGGACGTCCCGCGCGTTCCGGTCGAGCACTTCGTCGACCGCTGGCGCCTGGAGAAGAAGGACCCCGCGGCGGCGCTGTCTGAGCCCAGGCAACCGATCGTGTTCTGGCTCGACCGCAACATCCCGGTCAAGTACCGCGAGCCGATCAGGGAAGGGATACTCGAGTGGAACAAGGCGTTCGAGCGCATCGGATTCAAGGACGCCATCCGCGTCGAGGTCCAGCCCGACGACGCCGATTTCGACACCTCGGACATCCGCCATGCATCGGTGCGCTGGCAGACGGTGGCGAAGACGGCGTATGGCGCCATCGGTCCGTCGGTCGTCGACCCCCGCACCGGCGAGATCCTCGACGCCGACATCGGCATCGACGCCAACAACGTCCGCGTCGTCCGCAGCCTGCGGGGCGAATACCTGCCCTCGCCCACCGCTGCGCTCGCGGCGCTGGATGCGAGCCCGGCCGCGTTCCGCGCCGACGCCCGCGCCTGCAGCTACGAGGAAGCCGCGACCCAGGATGCAGCGTTCGCGCTGTCGCTGCTGGAAGCTCGCGGCGAGATCGCGCCGGACAGTCCCGAGGTCGACCGGTTCGTCGACGCGTTCCTCAAGGCGGTGACCATGCACGAGGTGGGGCACACGCTGGGGCTGCGCCACAATTTCCGCGCGTCGACGATCTACACCGAGGCGGAGCTCGCGGACCCCGCATTCACCGAGAAGAACGGCATCGCCGGCTCGGTGATGGAATACAACCCCTTCAACATCGCGGTGCAGGGCGAGCGTCAGGGCCAGTTCAACATGTCGACGCTGGGGCCCTACGACTACTGGGCAATCGAATACGCGTACAAGCCCCTTCCCGCCGGCGAGGAGGCGGCGGACCTCGCGAAGATCGCCGCCCGCTCGAACGAGCCGCGGCTCGCATACGCCTCCGACGAGGACGTGTTCGGCTTCGGCATCGATCCTGCGGTGAACATCCTCGACCTCGGACAGGATCCCCTCGCCTACGCGAGGAAGCGCATCAAGCTGGTGCGCGAGATGTGGCGGCGGACCGAGGCGATGCAGCTCGCCCCGGGCGAGAGCTATTCGGTGCTGCGCCGCAACTTCAGCCGCGGCTTCAACGAGGCCGCCCAGGGCGCGCTGTTCGCGGCCAAATACATCGGCGGCCTGACGACGCTGCGCGATCGCGCGGGCAGCGGCCGGGCTCCGCTCGAGCCCGTGGACGCGAAAAGGCAGCGCGACGCGCTGCAGCTGCTGGCCACCGAGATCCTTTCCGCCGACAGCTTCGATTTCCCGCCGGCGTTCCTGCGCAACATGACGGTGTCGATGACCGACATGGAAGACTCCGAGGAGCTCGGCCGGCCGGTGCCGTCGCTCGACCTGCCGATCGACCAGCAGGTGCTGGGGCTGCAGCGCGCGGTCCTCGACCGGCTGATGAGCCCGGTGGTCGCACAGCGCCTGCTCAACAACGAATCGAAGGTCGACAACCCGCGCGACGCGCTGCGGCTTCCCGATCTCTACGCGACCCTGCATGCCGCCGTGTGGAGCGAGCTTCGCAGCGGCAGGGACATTCCCCTCACGCGGCGCAACCTGCAGCGCGAATACGTGACCCAGGTTGCGAACGCGCTGATCCATCCCGCGCAATCGATGCCTGCCGACGCGCGCGCGCTGCTTCGCGCCGACGCGCGGCAGCTGCGCAGCGAGCTCGCCGCAGCGCAGTCGCGCCGCTGGTCACGCGAGGGGCAGGCGCACATCGCCGACATGATCGCGATGCTGGACGAAGCGCAGAAGGCGCCGATCGTGCGCCAGGGCGTGTGAGACCCGGCATGGGCCGGACGACGCAATCGCCTGCACCCAAGCCGTCTCGCGGCCGGGGCGGAGGCGCGCGCGTGCTGCGGACGATCGTGCTCGAGCCTGCCGACAACCGCGCGCTGGCGAACCTCTGCGGGCCCCTGGACGCGAACCTGCACCAGATCGAGGATGCGCTCGACGTGACGATCGCGCGCCGCGGCGCGGAATTCGCCATCGAAGGCGTGGCCGGGCAGGTGGAGCGCGGCGCGCGAGCGCTGGAGCGCTTCTGCGCCGATGCCGAGAAGCCGCTTTCCGTCGACGACATCCAGCTCGGGCTGGTCGAGATCGCGGCCAACGCTCCGGGCCCGCGCCCCGCCGCCCGTCCCGCGGGAGGTCCGGGACCGCGGGAGGGGAAGCGCGGGGCGGGCAGGGCGCCGGAGCGGGATCGCGGGGAGCTTCACGGCGAACCTGCGCCGATGCCCGCGGGCTTCGACCCCGGCGCACAGCTGCTGCGCACGCGCCGCGCCGACCTGCATGGCCGCACGCCGAACCAGATCGCCTATCTCGACGCGATCCGCAGCCACGACATCAGCTTCGGCATCGGGCCCGCGGGCACGGGCAAGACCTATCTCGCCGTCGCCTGCGCCGTCGATGCGCTGGAACGCGACGCGGTCAAGCGCATCGTCCTCGTGCGCCCCGCGGTCGAAGCCGGCGAGCGCCTCGGCTTCCTGCCCGGCGACCTCGCGCAGAAAGTCGACCCCTATCTGCGCCCGCTCTACGACGCCCTGTACGATCTCATGGGCTTCGACAAGGCGGCGAAGCTCTTCGAGCGCCAGACGATCGAGCTCGCCCCGCTCGCGTACATGCGGGGACGCACGCTCAACCATTCGTTCATCATCCTCGACGAAGCGCAGAACACCACACCCGAGCAGATGAAGATGTTCCTGACCCGCATCGGGTTCGGAACCAAGGCGGTCATTACCGGCGACGTCACGCAGATCGACCTGGCGCGCGGACAGAAAAGCGGGCTGATCGAGGCCGAGCGCGTGCTGAAAGGCGTGCGCGGCATCGCGCTCGTGCGCTTCACCAGCGCCGACGTCGTCCGGCATCCGCTGGTGCAGAAGATCATCGATGCCTACGACCGCGATGCGGCGACCTAGCGGACCCTCGCGGCAAGGCGCCCTGGCGGCGCCGCAGCTTTCGCTCGCGATCCAGTGGGCAGTCGATCCGGCGCCGCTGCCGCGGCGGCGCACGCTGCGCCGATGGATGCAGGCGGCGCTCGAGCGTCCGGCGGGCGTCACGCTCCGTTTCGTGGGAACGCGCGAGGGGCGAATGCTCAACCACCGCTACCGCGGCCGCGATTACGCGACGAACGTCCTCACCTTCGTGTACGATGACGTGGCGTCGCTTGCAGGCGACATCGTGCTGTGCGCGCCGGTGGTGCGAAGGGAGGCGCAGGCGCAGCGCAAGACGCTGACGGCGCACTACGCGCACCTGGTGATCCACGGCATGCTGCACCTGCAGGGTTACGATCATGAGCGCGACGAGGACGCCGCGCGCATGGAAGCGCGCGAGCGGGCGCTGCTAGCCGGCCTCGGCTACCGCGACCCCTATGGCGACGCGGGGGACGCCGCCTGATGGCCAACCACGGCGCATCCGACGACAAGCCCACGCTGCTCGAGCGCCTGTCGGCGTTCCTGACCCGGGGACCCGAGGACCGCGAGGAGCTGCTCGACCTGCTCCGCGGCGCGTTCGAGCGCAGGCTGCTCGACGCCGATGCGCTGTCCATGATCGAGGGCGTGCTGTCGGTGTCCGAGACGACCGTGCGCGACATCATGATCCCTCGCGCGCAGATGGATTGCGTCTCGATCGACGACGATCCGCCCGACTTCATCGCGCTGATCCTCGACACCAAGCATTCGCGCTTCCCGGTGATCGGGGAATCCAAGGACGACGTCGTCGGAATCCTGCTCGCCAAGGAGCTGCTGAACTACTACGCGAATCCCGACTCGTTCGATCTGCGCGAGACGCTGCGTCCCGCCGTGTTCGTCCCCGAATCCAAGCGCCTCAACGTGCTGCTGCGGGAGTTCCGCGCCAACCGCAACCATATCGCGATCGTCGTGGACGAGTACGGCGGAGTCTCCGGGCTGGTGACGATCGAGGACGTGCTCGAGCAGATCGTCGGCGACATCGAGGACGAGTACGACTTCGACGAGAGCGAGGACAACATCATCCCGGAGGCCAACGGCCATTTCCGGGTCAAGGCGCAGACCGAGATCGCCGACTTCAATTCCCAGTTCGGCACGGACTTCGAGGACCAGGAATTCGACACCGTCGGCGGGCTGCTGCTGAAGTCCTTCGGGCGCCTGCCCAAGCGCGGCGAGGCGACGACCGTCGGCGGCTTCCGGTTCCGGGTGCTGCGGGCCGACAGCCGCCGCCTGTATACGCTGCACGTCGAGCGCGTCGCGCCTGCGCCCTCCGACGACGACGACAGCGGTTGAGCGCGCGGGGATGACGCTCGCGCGGGCACTGTCGCTGTCGCTCGCGGCGGCCGCCGGTGCGGCGACGGTCTTCGGATTCGCGCCATTCGGCCTGTCGGCGCTGCCGGTCGCGACCCTCGTCATCCTGTTCTGGCAATGGGAAGACGCGCCCTCGCCGCGCGATGCGGCGGGCATCGGCTTCGCCTGGGGCCTGGGACTCTTCGGCGCCGGCGCATCGTGGCTCTACATCGCGATCCAGACCTTCGGCGGCATGCCCGCCCCGCTCGCGGCGCTCGCGATCGCCGTGCTCGTCGCGTATCTCGCGCTGTGGCCGGCCGCTGCCGGCTGGGTCGCCGTCCGCTGCACGCGGCCGCAGTCGTTCGCTCGCCCGGTGGTCGCCGCTGCCGCGTTCACGCTCGCCGAGTGGCTGCGCGGCTACGTCTTCACCGGGTTCCCCTGGCTCAGCGTCGGCTACTCCCAGGTGCCGGGCGGACTGCTGCGCGGCTACGCGCCGCTCGGCGGCGTGTTCCTGGTGTCTCTGGCAATGTGCCTGTGCGCGGCGCTGCTCGTCGGCGTCGCCGGCGCCCTCGCCCGCAGCGCGCGACGCGAAGCTGCGCTCGCGGCATGCGCAGCCCTCGCCCTCGTCGGAGCGGGGCTCGCCATGGCGCGCGTCGAATGGACGCGGCCCGCAGGGGCGCCGGTTGCCGTGTCACTGGTGCAGGGCAACATCGTCCAGGAGGAGAAGTTCGACCCGGGGATTCGCGGCGCGACCTTTGATCGTTACCTGCGCCTGGTCGATGCGAGTCGCGGCCGGCTGGTCGTCCTGCCCGAGTCCGCGTTTCCGGTGTTCTCCGACCAGGTGCCCGACGACGTGCTGCTCGCGCTGATCCGCACGGCGATGGCGCGCAACGGCGACGTCCTGCTCGGGCTGTTCACCGAGCTGCCCCCGCTGCCGGGCACCACGACGCCGCGCTACTTCAACACCGTCGTCTCGCTGGGCGCCGGCGATTCCCAGTTCTACCGCAAGCACCATCTGGTCCCGTTCGGGGAAACCATACCGCTGGAGCCGGTGTTCGGCTGGATCATCCGCTCGGTCCTGTCGATTCCGCTTGCCGACCAGGCGCGCGGCCCCGCCTACCAGCCACCGCTCATGGTCGCGGGCCAGAAGGTGGCCGTCGACATCTGCTACGAGGATGCGTTCGGGAGCGAGCTCATCCCGGCCGCCCGGCGTGCCGGGATGCTGGTCAACGTCACCAACGACGCCTGGTACGGGCGCTCGATCGCCGCGAGGCAGCACGAGCAGATCGCCGCGATGCGCGCCGTCGAGTTCGCCCGCCCGATGCTGCGCGCGACCAACACGGGCATCACGTCGGCGATCGGGCCCGACGGCCGCGCGCTGGGGGAGCTGCCCTGGTTCACGACCGGCGTCCTCGAGGTGAGCGTCGCGGCTCGCGAAGGCGATACCCCCTACCTGCGTCTGGGCGATGCGCTGGTGCTGGCGCTGTCGGTCACGATGATCGCCGCGCCGGTCCTGCTCGCCCGCCTGCGCCGCCGCTGACGCCTGTGCAGGCCGGGAATACCGGTAAAATCTGCGGATTTTGCAGACGCGCCGCGTGGCGCACGCCGATCGGACATCGATGCAGACGTTCCAGCAACTGATCCTCGCCCTCCAGGCCTACTGGGACCGCCAGGGCTGTGCCCTGCTCCAGCCCTACGACATGGAGGTGGGCGCCGGAACATCGCACACGGCCACGTTCCTGCGCGCGCTGGGGCCCGAGCCATGGCGCGCCGCTTACGTGCAGCCCTCGCGGCGCCCCAAGGACGGCCGCTACGGCGAGAATCCCAACCGCCTGCAGCACTATTACCAGTACCAGGTCGTGCTGAAACCCGCGCCCGCGAACATCCTCGACCTGTACCTGGGGTCGCTCGAGGCGCTGGGCTTCGACCTCGCGAAGAACGACGTGCGCTTCGTCGAGGACGACTGGGAGAACCCGACGCTGGGTGCATGGGGCCTCGGCTGGGAGGTCTGGCTGAACGGCATGGAAGTGACGCAGTTCACCTACTTCCAGCAGGTCGGCGGGCTCGACTGCAACCCGATCACCGGCGAGATCACCTACGGTCTCGAGCGGCTGGCGATGTACCTGCAGGGCAAGGACAACGTCTTCGATCTCGTCTGGGCGACATGGAAGGAGAATGCGGTCGAGCGATCGCTCACCTACCGCGACGTCTACCTGCAGAACGAAGTCGAGCAGTCGACCTACAACTTCGAGCAGTCGAATGCACCGGCGCTCGCCGGCCAGTTCGCGTTCTTCGAGTCGGAGGCCAAGCGCCTGCTCGAAGCCAGGCTGCCGTTGCCAGGCTACGAGATGATCCTCAAGGCCGCGCACACCTTCAACCTGCTCGACGCCCGTGGCGCGATATCGGTCACCGAGCGCGCGGCGTACATCGGCCGCATCCGCAACCTCTCGCGCCTGGTCGCCCAGGCCTACGTCGAGTCGCGCGAGGCGCTGGGCTTCCCCATGCTCCCCGACCAACTGCGGATCCACGCAGCATGAGCGCGGCGAGTTCGAACGCCGCCGCGGCGACCGCGACGCTCCTGGTCGAGCTCCTCACCGAGGAGCTGCCGCCCAAGGCGCTCAAATCGCTCGGCGCGGCTTTCGCCGACCGCCTGGTCGCGGGCCTCGTCCGGCGTGACTACCTTTCGGAATCGTCGGCGATCACGCCTTATGCGACCCCGCGCAGGCTGGCGGTCGCGATCACCGACGTTCGCAGCGTCGCCCCCGACGCCGAGGTCGTCGACAAGCTGATGCCGGCCAAGATCGCCTTCGACGCGCAGGGCGAGCCGACCGCGGCGCTGCACAAGAAGCTCGCCGGACTCGGGCGTCCGCAACTCGCCCGGCGGGTCGGCGACGCGAACGACGGGCCCGACCGCGTCTACGTCGAGTCGGACGGCAAGGCCGACTACGTCTATCTGCGCAGCCTCGCCAAGGGCCGGCCGCTCGCGTCGGGCCTGCAGGAGGCGCTGGTCGAGACCATCGACGCCCTGCCGATCCCCAAGGTGATGAGCTACCCGCGCGCCGGTGGCTATTACAACGACGTGCGCTTCGTCCGGCCGGCGCATCGCCTGGTCGCGCTGCACGGCAGCGACGTCGTTCCGGTCACGGCCCTGGGCATCGAAGCAGGCCGTACGAGCGGCGGACACCGCTTCCTGGGCCGCGCCGACCTCGACATCGAGCGCGCCGACGCGTATGCCCCGACGCTCGAGGCCGAAGGCAAGGTCCTCCCCGACTTCGCGCAGCGGCGCGCCGAGATCGTGCGCCAGCTCGTGCACGCCGCCGAGGGTGCGGGGGTGATCATGCCCGACGCGCTGCTCGACGAGGTGACCTCCCTGGTCGAATGGCCCGCGATCTACGCGGGAACCTTCGACCGCGACTTCCTCGAGGTGCCGCAGGAGTGCCTGATCCTGACCATGCAGCAGAACCAGAAGTATTTCGCGCTCGCCGACGCGCAGGGCAGGCTGACCCACCGCTTCCTGCTGGTGAGCAACCTCGCCACCGAGGAACCGGACGCGATCGTGCAGGGCAACGAGCGCGTGCTGCGCGCGCGGCTCGCCGATGCCAAGTTCTTCTTCGACCAGGACCGCAAGGCCCCGCTCGCGACGCGCGTCGAGCGTCTCGCCGCCATCGTCTACCATCACCAGCTCGGCACGCAGGCCCAGCGCGTCGCGCGCCTGCGCTTCCTCGCGCGCGAGATCGCCGCGAGGATCGGCGCCGACGTGGAGGAGGCCGACCGGGCCGCGCTGCTCGCCAAGGCGGATCTGGTGACCGACATGGTGGGGGAGTTTCCCGAGCTGCAGGGCACGATGGGGCGGCACTACGCGCGCTTCGACGGCGAGGCCGCCGGCGTCGCCGATGCAATCGCGCAGCACTACTGGCCGCGCTTCGCCGGCGACGCGCTGCCCGAGGGCCCCGTTGCGCAGGCTGCGGCGCTCGCCGACAAGATGGAAACCCTGGCCGGAATGTTCGGCGTGGGCGCGCTGCCCACCGGCGACAAGGATCCGTTCGGCCTGCGCCGCGCTGCGATCGGCGTGCTGCGCATCCTGATCGAGCGCGAACTCGTCCTGCCGCTGCCCGAGCTCATCGATCTGGCATTCCGGGCCTTCGAGGGCATCGCGGGAGTGAAGCCGGCGGCGCCCGCGCTCTCGGATTTCCTCTACGACCGGCTGCGCGCGCACCTGCGCGAGCAGGGATACACCGCGAACCAGGTCGAGGCGGTGCTCGTGCAGCGCCCGTCGCGCGTCGACTCGGTTCCGGCCCAGCTCGCCGCGGTCAAGGCGTTCGAGGCGCTGCCCGAGGCGCAGGCGCTGTCGGCGGCGAACAAGCGCATCGTCAACATCCTCAGGAAATCCGAGGCGGAGGCGGCGCCCGCGGTGGATCGCGCGCGTCTCGCCGAAGGCGCCGAGCACGATCTGTGGCTCGCGTTCCAGCACCTCGCGCCGGCCGTCGACGACCATTGCGCGAGCGGCGACTACACGAGCGCGCTGCGCGTGCTGGCGACGGCGAAACCGGCGGTCGACCGCTTCTTCGACGACGTCATGGTGATGACCGACGATCCGTCGATCCGGGCCAATCGGCTCGCACTGCTGCGCGGCGTCGCGGCGACGATGAACCGCGTCGCCGACATCTCGAAGCTCGCGACCTGACCGCTGCCGAAGGCGCCGCCCCGCCATGGTCCAGTTCGCCTCCGACCCGGTTGCAGCGACCCGCGCCGCGCGGCTGATCGTCCTCGACCGCGACGGCGTGATCAACCACGACAGCGAGCAGTTCATCAAGTCGCCCGACGAATGGCGACCCATTCCCGGCAGCCTCGAGGCGATCGCCCGCCTGAATCGCGCCGGCTATCGCGTCGTCGTCGCGACCAACCAGTCGGGGGTCGGGCGTGGGCTCCTCGACTTCGCGACCCTCAACGCCATCCACGACAAGATGCACCGCGCGCTCACGCTGGTCGGCGGGCGCATCGAGGCGGTCTTCTACTGCCCGCACACGGCCGATGCGCGCTGCGACTGCCGCAAGCCCAAGCCCGGCATGCTGGTCGAGATCGGCAGGCGCTTCAACATCGAACTGGCCGGCGTGCCCTGCATCGGCGACGGCCTGCGCGACCTGCAGGCTGCCGAGGCCGTGGGCGCGCAGCCGCTGCTGGTGCTGACCGGCAAGGGCGAGAAGACGCTGCGCGACGGGGGATTCCCCAGGAACACCGTGATCTTCCCCGACCTCGCGTTCGCGGCGTCGGCCCTGCTGTCGTCCGAATAGCGACGACGACGCGCGCATGGGATCCGCGCTGCGATCGCTGGCCTTCACGCTCTTCCAGGCGATCGTCACGCCGCTGTGGGCGGTGGCGATCGTCTCGGTCTGGTGGCTGCCGCGCGTGCCGCGCTACCGGTTCATCACCGGCTGGTGCGCGATGAACCTGTGGGCTGCGCGCTGGATCTGCGGGATCCGCCACCGCGTCATCGGCATGGAGAACCTCCCTGCGACGCCGCACATCGTCGCCTGCAAGCACAGCTCGACCTGGGAGACCCTGTTCCTGTCGCGGCTGCTGCCCCCGCTGGCCTATGTCGCCAAGAAGGAGCTGCTGTCGGTGCCGTTCTTCGGCTGGGGGTTCGCGCTCGCCTCCCCGATCACCATCGATCGCAGCAGCGGCAAGGATGCCATGGACCAGATGGCCGCCCAAGGGCGCGAGCGCTTTGCGCAGGGGTTCTGGATCGCCGTCTATCCGGAAGGGACGCGGATCCGCGCCGGCACGCGCGCTCGCTACAAGACCGGCGCGGCGCGGCTCGCGATCGCCATGGGCGTGCCCATCCTGCCGATCGCCCACAACGCAGGATGGCTCTGGCCCAAGGGCGTGATGGGCAAGCGGCCCGGGACGGTGACGCTTTCGGTCGGCAAGCCGATCGCGCCCGATGCGATGGACCCCGCGCAGCTCACGCGTGCGGTCGA
>JBLMVY010000021.1:0-2888 GCA_050256935.1 Candidatus Levyibacteriota bacterium
AGCAGCGGCGAGCTGATCGCCGCCTCGATGGTCTGCTGCGCCGAGGCGATGCTGTCCCCGCGGTCCTGCGCGTTGCCGACGATCTCGAGGTTGGTCTTGCCGAGCTGGAAGCTCGCCAGGACGAGCAGGGTGAGCAGCACCAGCATGATCAGGCCGACGATCATCGTGACGCCGCGCTGGCGCGAGGCAATGCCGTGGGAGCGGGTCATGTTCATTCCCTGCGCCCCGCCGGATTGTTCATCCGCACCGTCTGGCCGTACACGTGCCGCTTGTAACCGTCGTTGAAGGGCCCGTCGACGTGATCCGAGCCGTCGGCATTCAGCCCGACCGTGTAGGTCTTGGTGTTCGTGTAGTCGGGGGAGGTTTCCGAGGCCCGCGACAGCACGTGGATCTCGGCGGTCATCGCATTGAGCCAGTTGGCGATGTAGCAGGCGGTCGCCCCCCCGCAGCCGTTGTACGCGCCGGGGTCGGGCGACACGACGTCGGGAGTCCCGTCGTTGTTGGTGTCGAGACCGTACTCGACCTGGAAATCCTCGATGCCCTCGACCAGCGGTACGATCGTGAACGCGCCCCCGGAGAGCTCGGCGCGCTTGAGCGTCGGAATGCCGTCCCCCGCATTGTCGTTGTTGGCGACGAAGTAGATGTCCATCACGTACTTGCGCAGCGCAGCCGCCGCGGCACAGCCGCGGATGTTCAAGGTGAACGGGGACGCCCCGGACGATGGCTGCGCCGCGACGACGTAGCGCGACGGGACCGGCAGGGACAGCTCGGTGTCGCACAGGCTCGACTGCATGTAGATCTCCCCGGCCGCGGTCGCGTCGCAGTTGGTGTCTCCGGCGACGCAGGTGGCGAGCCGGCGAATCGCGACGACCGCGGTGTTGGCCTTCACGTCCGACAGGCAGCCGGGCTTGGTGCTCGCGGCGGGAAAGCCCTGGACATGGAACATGACCATGTTCTTGAGGTCGGCCAGGCTGGTCGAGCACGGGTCGGGAATCGCGGTCGGCGCGCCCGCAAGCCGCGGGTCGAATTCCCCGTAGTACCCGGCGTTGATCAGGTCGTCGGCGAGCAACTGGGTCGCGTAGCGACCGTTCTCGATCTGCCGGCCGGTGCGCTCCATGTCGTGCCGATTGCGGCTGACGTTGACGAAGACCACGGTGATCGCCGTGATGACCAGCATGCCGAGCACCATCCCGATCATCAGCTCGACCAGGGTGAAGCCCCGCGTCCGCAGGAGGCTGATGGGCTCACTCATGGGCTTGCTCATGGCGCGGGCGCCAGGCTGCCGATCGCGACCGTCTTCGCGATCGCGCGCCGGTAGCTGTCGTCGCCGTAGCTGGCGGCGCCACAGGCCAGGCTCGGCGCAACGGTCGACTGCAGGCCTTGCCAAGCCACCGTGACACGGAACGCCGGTGGCGACGAACCGGCGATCTGCTCGATGCATCCGCGACCGCCGATCATGGCACCCGCGTTGCTGCCGCCCGCCTGCTCGCCGACCCCCGTCAGTTCGTGGCTCCACTCGCAGAGGTCGCGCGCCTCGCCGAACGTGAGCGTCGTGCAATCCGCGGGCTGCGTATCGCCGGTCCCCGCCGGGGAGGCCGTCACGTAGCTGGCGGCGTTGGCACGGTTGGCGTTGATCCTCGCGATCATGTCGTCGAGGATGATCAGCGCCTGGGAGCGCTGATAGGACTCGACCTCGGCCGCCTGCATTCGGGTCTGCAGTCCGGCGAGCCCGAGGATCCCGAACGCGAGGATGACGATGGTCACGAGGACCTCGATCAGCAGGAAGCCGCCCTGCGCGCAGGGACGTCGCCGTTGCGGATTCATGAACAGGCGCTCCGGGTCACCACGGGCTCGCCGCTCAGATTGACCTGGACGCAGCGCACCGTGTTGGTGTGGGACGCCGAGATCGAGAATTTCGGCACGGTCGTCCCGGAAATGCGGCCGCTGCTGCGATAGGTGACGGCGGACGACGGTCCCGCGATCGCGAGATTCGGCAGCGCTGCGTGCACGTAGACGTTGGAGCCGCCCGTCGCGACCGTCCACCCGGACGTCCAGGCGGCCGGCGATCCCGATGCCGTCATCGTCACGTCGGTGTTCTGCTTGATCGCCTCGCTTCGCGTACGCAGCAGCGAGCTGAAGATGTCTTCGGAGGCGGTCTGCACCCGCTGGCTCGCCGCCAGCTCCGAGAAGGCCGGCCCGGCGAGCATCGCGAACACCGCGACGATGGTGAGCACCGTCATCAGCTCGATCAGGGTGAAGCCGCGCTCGGGACCCGGCGCTGGCCACGACGAAAACCGGTCGGACCGGGCGTGTGCGGCGGTCGGCATCGCTACCATGCGTCGCTCGGACTCTTCGCCCCGGTGTTGTCGATCGTGAGGGCGGCCCCGCCCAGGTCGAGGTTCTGGCCCCCGAGGGATTGCGGCGTCGCGGTGACGGTGAAGGTCGGTGGCGGTCCCGCGACCACCGTCACGCACAGGGTGTAGTAACCGAAGAAGTTGTCCGGCGCGGGGACCTTGAACGTGCTGAGCAGCGTGGCGGCATCCGCGACGTTCGGGCAGGTGCCACCCGGGTCGGTATACGACCGCTGGTCGAGCAGCACCTGCTGCTCCTGGGCGGCGACGGCCATCAGCAGCGTCTGGGCGGACGCCCGACGGCTTTTCCGCACTTGCTGTTGGTAGGCCGGCAGCGCGATTGCCGCCAGGATCCCGACGACCGCGACCACGATCATCAGTTCCATCAGCGTGAATCCCCGGTAGCGTCTGGTGGCCATGCAATGCCCTCTCCCTGATTGCGAGCGCAGTGTAAGCCGCGGATTTTTCAGCAGAAGGCGACCGCGGATGGACGGTCGGGCAACGGCGACAGGCGTCGGAGACCTCGTTGCGCATGCT
>JBLMVY010000022.1:0-6669 GCA_050256935.1 Candidatus Levyibacteriota bacterium
GGCGCGAGCCCGGGATCGTCGCGGTCAAGGATGCGTGCGAATTCCTGGTCGGCCGCCAGCGGGTTGTCGCGCAGGCGCTGCATCGCGTGCGTCGTCGCCGACCATGCGCGATGCAGGTCGACCCGCGACTCGTCGAGGACCGGTACGCCGCCGTGGCGGATCGCGATCCGCTCGCCCGCGACGGGCTTGCCGATGACCGTTGCGGCGATGCCCGCGCCCCTCGCGCGCTCCAGCACGGTCGCGGCATCGGCGGCCGCGACCTGGACCACGGCCCCGAGCTCCTCCGCGAACAAGGATGCCAGGGCATCCGCGCCGCCGCCCCCGGCGCCGGCATCCGGGCCACCACCGGGACCGCCGTCGAGACCGACATCGAGGCCGCAGCGCGACGCGAAGGCCATCTCGGCCAGCGAGACGAACAGCCCGCCGTCGCCGATGTCGTGATAGGCGCGCAGCAGTCCCTCGCCGTGCAGCGCCTGCACCAGCGCGAAGAACGCCGCGAGGCGCGCCGGCGCATCGAGGTCGGGGCATTCGTCGCCGAGCTGTCCGTACACTTGCGCCAGCGCGGAGGCGCCCAGTCGCCGCCTGCCGGCGGCGAGGTCGAGATGCACGAGGCGCGTGTCGCCGCCGTCGAGATCCAGCAGCGGCGTCAGGCAGGCGCGCGCGTCGGCGAGCGGCGCGAACGCCGACACGATCAGCGACACCGGTGCGGTCACCACCTTGTCGACCGAACCCTCGCGCCAGGTCGTGCGCATCGACAGCGAATCCTTGCCGACCGGGATCGAGAGACCCAGCGGAACGCACAGCTCGAGCGCGACCGCACGCACGGTGTCGTAGAGCGCGGCGTCCTCGCCGGGCTGCCCCGCGGCCGCCATCCAGTTGGCCGAGAGCTTGACCGCGCCCAGGTCGCCGATGCGCGCCGCGGCGAGGTTGGTGATCGCCTCGGCGACGGCCATTCGACCGGATGCCGGCGCGTCGATCAGCGCCACCGGCGTCCGCTCGCCGATGGCCATCGCCTCGCCGGCATAGCCGGCGAAATCGGCCAGCGTCACCGCGACGTCGGCGACCGGGACCTGCCAGGGCCCCACCATCGGATCGCGCGCGCAAAGGCCGCCGACGGTCCGATCGCCGATGGTCACCAGGAACGTCTTGTCGGCCACCGCCGGGAGCTGCAGCACGCGGTACGCCGCCTCGCGGACCGCGACGCCCGCGAGCCGGAGCTGCGGAAGGCGCTGCGCGGCGCGCGCGACGTCGCGCTGCATGCGCGGCGGCTTGCCGAGGATCACGTCCAGCGGAACGTCGACCGGCGCATTGCCGAAATGCGGATCGTCGACGACCAGGCGCCCTTCGCCGTTCGCCCGGCCGACCACCGCGTAGGGGCAGCGCTCGCGCCTGCAGATGGCGTCGAAGCGCGCGAGGTCGCCCGCAGCGATGGCGAGCACGTAGCGCTCCTGCGCCTCGTTGCACCAGATCTCGCGCGGCGACATGCCCGGCTCCTCCGAGGGCACGGCGCGCAGATCGCAGCTGCCGCCGACGCCACCGCCGTGGGCGAGCTCGGGAAGCGCGTTGGAGAGCCCGCCCGCGCCCACGTCGTGGATCGACGCGATCGGATTGGCCTCGCCCAGCTGCCAGCAGCGGTCGATCACCTCCTGCGCGCGTCGCTCCATCTCGGCGTTGCCGCGCTGCACCGAATCGAAGTCGAGGTCGGCGACGTTCGCCCCGGTCGCCATCGACGACGCGGCGCCGCCGCCCATGCCGATCAGCATGCCGGGGCCGCCGAGCTGGATCAGCAGCATCCCTGTGGCCAGCGGATGCTTGCGCACGTGGGCATCGGCGATGTTGCCGACGCCGCCCGCGATCATGATCGGCTTGTGGTATCCGCGCCAGCGTCCGTCGACCTCCAGCTCGAAGGTCCGGAAGTAGCCCGCGAGATTGGGGCGCCCGAACTCGTTGTTGTACGAAGCCGCGCCGATCGGCCCCTCGGTCATGATGGTGAGGGCCGAAGCGATGCGATCGGGCTTGCCGATCCACGTTCCCGCGGCGCCGGCAGCGGATCCGGCGCTGCCTGTCTTGGCGGCATGCATGGAGGCCGCGGCGGGCAGCTCCCAGGGCTGCGGCAGCTCGGCAATGCGCAGATCCGACACCGTGTAGCCGACGAGCCCCGCCTTGGGCTTCGCGCCCCTGCCCGTCGCGCCCTCGTCGCGGATCTCGCCGCCGGCGCCCGTCGCGGCGCCGGGAAACGGCGCGATCGCCGTCGGGTGATTGTGGGTCTCGACCTTCATCAGGATCTGCGCGGGCCCGCGGTGCGCGACGTACCGCCCATCGGGACCCGGATGGAAGCGCTCGACCACCGCACCCTCGATGACCGACGCGTTGTCCTCGTACGCGACCAGCGTGCCCTGCGGGTGCGCCGCATGCGTCGCGCGGATCATCGAGAACAGGCTCTGCGGCTGATCGACGCCGTCGACGCGCCAGCTGGCGTTGAAGATCTTGTGCCGGCAGTGCTCGGAGTTCGCCTGCGCGAACATCATCAGCTCGACGTCGGTGGGATCCCGGCCGAGGCGGCCGAACGCCTCGGCCAGGTAGTCGATCTCGTCGGCGGTCAGCGCGAGCCCCAGCTCGCCATTGGCGTCCTCGAGGGCGGCGCGGCCGCGCGCGAGCAGCGCCACCGTCGCCATCGGGCGCGGTGCGACATGGGCGAACAGGACGCGCGCATCCTCGATGCCGTCCTGGACCGCTTCGGTCATCCGGTCGTGCAGCAGCGGCAGCAGGGCGGCGCGGTCGGCGGCGGACAGCGCCGCTGCGCCGACGGTGCCGATGTCGAACGCGACGCCGCGCTCGATGCGCGCGACGGCGTCGAGGCCGCAGTTCCTGGCGATGTCGGTCGCCTTGGACGACCAGGGAGAGATCGTCCCCGGACGGGGAACGACCAGCAGCCGCGACTGGCCTGCGTCCTCGTCGCGATCGGCGGGGCCGTAGGTCAGCAGGCGCTCCAGCCTCGCCCGCTCGTCGTCACGCAACGGCCGGAGGATCTCGGCGAAATGCCAGTAGCGGGCGGACAGCGACGCGATGCCGTGACCGGGATGTGCAGCGTCGAGGGCGGCCCGAAGCTTGGCGATGCGGAACGGGGACAGTGCTGCACGTCCGCGCAGCGCGAGGATTTCGGGCATGGGCATTCGCAGCGGGCGAAAGCGCGATTATAGCCGCCCGCCCGCGGCCACCCGCGGCCGACGCCTCAGTGATGCAGGATCTTGGCGAGGAACTGCTGTGCGCGCTCCGAGCGCGGCTTGCCGAAGAAATCGGCCTTCGCCGCGTCCTCGACGATGCGTCCCGCGTCCATGAAGATCACGCGGTTGGCGACGCGGTTCGCGAAGCCCATCTCGTGGGTGACGACCATCATCGTCATCCCTTCCTTGGCGAGCTGCTGCATGACGTCGAGCACCTCGTTGATCATCTCGGGGTCGAGCGCCGACGTCGGCTCGTCGAACAGCATGCAGATCGGGTCCATGGAGAGCGCCCGGGCGATGGCGACCCGCTGCTGCTGTCCGCCCGAGAGCTGGCCGGGAAACTTGTCCTTGTGCGCGGACAGCCCCACGCGCTCGAGATACCTGAGCCCCCGTGCGTCGGCCTCGTCGCGGGAGCGCCCGAGCACCTTGACCTGGGCGAGCGACAGGTTCTGGCGCACCGTCAGGTGCGGAAACAGCTCGAAGTGCTGGAACACCATTCCGACGCGCGCCCGCAGCTTCGGGAGATCGGTCTTCGGGTCGTTGACCTTGACGCCGTCGACGCGGATCTCGCCCTGCTGCACCGGCTCGAGGGCGTTCACCGTCTTGATGAGCGTCGACTTCCCCGAGCCCGAGGGCCCGCAGACGACGATCACCTCGCCCTTGTCGACGCTGGTCGTGCAGTCGGTCAGCACCTGGAAGCTGCCGTACCACTTGGAAACGTTGCGGATCTCGATCATCGCCATTGCGCGCGGGCCCCGGGTGCTGGTCTGGTTGAAGTGCGTACGCCTGCGGAAGCCGCCGATCAGCGGATGATCGCGATCCTGCGCTGCAGGCGCTTGACGAGGTACGAGCCCGCGACGCACACGGCGAAATAGACGATCGCCGCGAACACGTACATCTCGACGAAGCGGCCGTCGCGCTCGGCGACCTTCGACGCCGCGCCGAGGAAATCGGTGATCGACAGCACGTAGACGAGCGAGGTGTCCTGGAACATGATGATGGTCTGGGTGAGCAGGATCGGCAGCATGTTGCGGAACGCCTGCGGCAGCACGACCTTCGCCATCGTCTGCCGGTAGTTGAGGCCCAGCGCGTAGCCGGCCCAGACCTGGCCGCGGGGTATCGACTGGATGCCCGCGCGCATGATCTCGGCGTAGTACGCGGCCTCGAACATCGAGAACGTGATCACCGACGACAGGAATGCGCCGACCTGGACCGGCTGGCTGGCGCCGATGATCCACGCGCCGATGTAGGGCACCAGGAAGTAGAACCAGAAGATCACCAGCACCAGCGGCACCGACCGCATCAGGTTGATGTAGGCGGTCGCGGCCAGCGACAGGACCTTGATGCTCGACAGCCGCATCAGCGCCAGCAGCGTGCCGAAGAACACGCCGAGGACGATGACCAGCACGGTGAGCGTCAGCGTGAAGGTCATCCCCACCTTCATCAGGTAGGGAAGGTTGCGCAGGATGACGCCGAAATCGAAGGGTCCGAACATGCGTCCTCGCCTCGACCTTGCCCGACCCGGTCAGTGGCCGCCGCCCTGCACCGCAGGGCCGATGAATCCGGGGACCGCGACGCGCTTCTCGAGCCAGCGCATCGCGTACACGACGAAGACGTTGACGACGATGTAGATGATCGTCGCCGCGGTGAACGCCTCGAAGACCTGGAAGCTGAACTCCTGCATCGCGCGCGCGGCCGCCGTCAGCTCGACGACGCCGATGGTGAGCGCCACCGACGAGTTCTTGATGATGTTGAGGAACTCCGAGGTCAGCGGGGGAAGGATGATCCGGAACGCGACCGGCAGGAGGACGTAGCGGTAGGTCTGCGGCAGCGTCAGGCCCAGCGCGGTGCCCGCCATCTGCTGGCCGCGCGGCAGCGCCTGGATGCCGGCGCGGACCTGCTCGGCGACGCGCGCCGCGGTGAAGGTGCCGAGGCACAGCACGGCCGGCACGAACGACGCCCAGGGCGGCGGCATCTGCTTGATGGCGTCGCCCATCGCCTTCGGAAGGAATTCGGGGAACACGAAGTACCAGAGGAACATCTGCACCAGCAGCGGAATGTTGCGGAACAGCTCGACATAGCCGTTGCCGAACCGCACCGCCCACTTGCGCGGCGTCGTGCGGATGACGCCGAGGAAGGACCCGATGACCAGCGCCAGGATCCATGCCGACAGCGCTGTTGCCAGCGTCCACATCAGCCCGACCAGCAGCGTGTGCAGGTAGGTGCCGGTGCCCTCCGGCGTCAGCTGCCAGAAGATCTTCCAGTTCCAGTGGTAGTTCACGCCAGCGCGCTCACGGTCGTGGATCGCCTGCCGGGCTGCCGATGGACGACGGGGGGCCCTCGAGCCCCCCGTCCGTCGGCGTCAGCGATGCGGCAATGTCACTTGTAGACGTTCGGATCGGGCGAATCGGTCGGGTTCGCGAACACCCGCTTCAGCGAGTCGCTGATCGGGAAGTCGAGGTTGATGCCCTTGGGCGGGATCTTGCTCAGGAACCACTTGTCGTAGATCTTCTCGATCTCCCCGCTCTTGTACAGCTTGACCATCGCATCGTCGACGACCTTCTTGAACTCCGGATCGTCCTTGCGCAGCATCAGGCTGTAGGGCTCGACGCCGAGGCTCGCCGACGAGATGTGGAACTCGGCCGGATTCTTCGAGTTGGCGACCAGGCCGTAGAGCAGGATGTCGTCCATCAGGAACGCCTTGGCGCGGCCGGTCTCGACCATCATGAACGCGGCCGCATGGTCGTTCGCGGAGAGGATGTTCATCCCCATGTTGTCCTTGGTGTTGAGCTCGTTCAGCGCCTTGATGTCGGTGGTTCCCGCCGTCGACACGATGGTCTGGCCCTTCATGTCGGCGATCGTGTCCATGTGTGCCGACTTCTTCGCGACGAAGCGGTACTTGATCACGAAATAGGTCATGCCGAAGTCGACCTGCTGCTTGCGCTCGGCGTTGTTCGTGGTCGAGCCGCATTCGAGGTCGATCGTGCCGTTGGCCATCAGCGGAATCCGCGTCGAAGGCGTCACCGGGTTGAGCGCGACCTTGAGATTCGGCATGTTCAGCTTCGCCTTCACCGCGTCGACGACCTTGTAGCAGATGTCCATCGCGTAGCCGACGGGCTTCTGGTTCTCGTCGAGGTACGAGAACGGGATCGACGCTTCGCGGTAGCCGATGGTGATCGTGCCCGTGTCCTTGATCTTCTTCAGCGTGCCCGTGTCCTGCGCGAGGGCGGGCGCCGCAACGAACGCCAGCGAGGCGAGCAGCAGCGGAAGCTTGAGCTTTTTCATGACGTTGACTCCCGGGATGTCGTGGATGTGGTTGGGCTCGCGTTCGTGCCGGGCGGGCCGGGCGGGCGGGCCTTTGACCGCGGGATTCTACGGGGGCCCGGCTGGAAAGTCCAAGGCGGGCCGGCGGCGGGCGCCCCGGCGCCGGCGTACCATTGCCGGA
>JBLMVY010000023.1:0-3063 GCA_050256935.1 Candidatus Levyibacteriota bacterium
CGGGCCCCCTTCCGACGAGCCGCAGACGATGAACGAGATCGCAGGACAACTGATCGCGCATGGCGTGCCGCTGGTCGGCCTGAACGTCCTGCTGCAGCAGCTGGGACTGCCGATCCCCGCAGTGCCGACGATGATGATCGCCGGCGCGCTGGCGGTTGCGGGCAGGCTCGATTTCGTCGCGGCGTTCGCGATCTCGGTCGCGGCCTCGCTCGTCGCCGACCTCGCCTGGTTCTGGGCCGGCCGTCGCTACGGCTATCCGGTGCTGCGCGGGCTTTGCCGCGTCTCGCTGGCCGCGGACACCTGCGTGCGCCAGACCGAGGGGATATTCGAGCGCTGGGGATTCCTGTCGGTGGTCGTCTCCAAGTTCGTGCCGGGCTTCGCGACGGTCGCGCCGCCGGTCGCGGGTGCGCTGCGGATGGGGACCGGCGCCTTCGTCGCTGCATCGATCGGCAGCGCAGTGCTGTGGGTGGGCGCCGCGATGGCCGTCGGGGCGATGTTCGCGCGGCAGATCGACGTGGCGCTGGCGTGGATGCAGGGCAACGCGGCGACGGCGGCGCTCGTCGTCGGCGTGCTGCTGGCGGCCTACGTCGCGGTCAAGGCGCTGCAGCGCTGGCGCATGGCGCGCCTGCTCGAGGGGGCCATGATGTCGGTCGACGAGCTGCGCGAGGTGCTGGGCGGCGAATCTCCGCCGATGGTCATCGACGTGGGCTCGAGACTCGCCCAAGCCGAGCGCGGCCACATCCCCGGCGCGCTCCTCCTCGACCTCGACGACCTCGCCACCCACGACGACTTTCCCGAGGATCGCGACATCGTCCTCTACTGCGAGTGCCCGAACGAGGCTTCGTCGCGTCGCGGCGCGCAACTGCTCATCAGGAAGGGCCTGCGCCGGGTGCGGCCGCTGCTGGGCGGCCTGGGTGCGTGGATCGCCGCCGGCAATCCGGTCGAGCCGGGGACGTCGGCAGCCTTGATCCCGGCTTCGCCGCGCCTCGTCGCCGGACCTGCAGCGCCGGCCGGCGTCGCTGGCGCCCAGCGCAGGAACTGAACGCCTGGCCACGCCCGTCGCGGCCCGCGGGTGAAACGATTGCTTGCAAATCGGTCGGCCCGTCGGGCCGATTATCGGCGACGATCGGAGAACCCTGCGGGGCCGCCAGGATCCGATCCCTGGGGCTGGCGCGGCCGCCGCCCCCGTTTGCATGACAATCGAATGCCCCGTCCGTCGACCGGAGACTCCAGCCCGTGCCTGATCCGAACGCATCTCCCGCCGCCTCGCGGCGGGGGCTTTCCTATGCGCTGATCGCGATCGCGGTCGCCGTCGCGGCCGCGCTCGCCTGGCATTTCCTCGCACCCGGCCGCACGACCGGCGGCGCGCCTGCAGGCGCCGGAGGACGCGAATCCAGCGGTGCCGGCCCCGCGGGCGCGGGCGGCGGACGCCCGGGCGCATTCGGCGCGCGCGGTCCGCTGCCGGTGGCCGTCGCGGTCGCGCGCAGCGCCGACTTTCCCGTCTACATCGACGCCATCGGGACGGTCACCGCGCGCAACACGGTGACGGTGCGGCCGCGGGTCGACGGCCAGCTGATCAGGGTCCTGTTCCGCGAAGGGCAGACGGTCAGGGCGGGCGATCTTCTCGCCGAGATCGACCCGCGGCCGTTCCAGGTCCAGCTGACCCAGGCCGAGGGTCAGCTGGCGCGCGACCAGGCGCAGCTCGCCAACGCCAGGATCGACCTCGAGCGCTACCAGACGCTGCTCAAGCAGGATTCGATCGCCAGCCAGCAGGTCGACACCCAGGCGGCGCTGGTGCGCCAGCTCGCCGGAACGATCGAAGCCGACCGCGGCGCCGTCGACAACGCGAAGCTGCAGCTGTCGTACACGCGGATCACCGCGCCGCTCGCCGGGCGTCTCGGACTGCGACAGGTCGACCCCGGAAACATCGTGCACGCGTCGGATGCCGGTGGCATCGTGATCATCACCGAAGTCCAGCCGATCGGCGTCGTGTTCTCCATTCCCGAGGATCGCCTGCCGACGGTGCTGCGACGCACGCGCAGCGACGCGGCGATCCCGGTGGACGCCTACGACCGTGACGGCAAGCGGAAGCTCGAGAGCGGCAAGCTGGTCACGATCGACAACCAGATCGATCCGACGACGGGCACGATCAAGCTCAAGGCCGAGTTCGCGAATGCCGACGGCGGACTCTTCCCGAACCAGTTCGTCAACGTGCGCATGAACGTCGACACCCTGGTCGGCGCGACCGTGATTCCCACGCCGGCGATCCAGCGCGGTTCGCCCGGCACCTTCGTCTATCGTGTCGAGAACGGCGACACGGTGGCGGTGCGCAAGGTCGTCCTGGGACCCGCCGATGGCGAGTCGACCGTCGTGACCGAGGGCCTGGCCCCGGGGGATCGCGTCGTCGTCGACGGCACCGACAAGCTGCGCGACGGCGCGAAGATCGAGGCGGTCGACCGCGCTGCGCCCGCGGGCGCAGCGGCGGCCGCGGCCACCACCACGCCCGCAGCGCCCGCCATGGCGGCGCGCGCCCGCCCCCGGTCCGCGACGCCATCCCGGAAGCCCGGAGCGCCGGGGAACTGAAGGGGCGCCGGCCCGGGCATGAATCCGTCGCGTCCTTTCATCGTCCGCCCGGTGGCGACGTCGCTGCTGATGGTGGCGGTGCTGCTCGCGGGCATCGTCGCCTATCGCGTGCTCGCGATATCCGCGCTGCCCGAGATCGACTATCCGACGATCCAGGTGGTCACGCTCTATCCGGGGGCGAGCCCCGACGTCACGACGTCGTCGATCACCGCGCCGCTGGAACGCCAGTTCGGGCAGATGCCCGGCCTCGCGCAGATGTCGTCGACGTCCTCGGGCGGCGCGTCGGTCGTCACCCTGCAGTTCAGCCTCGATCTGCCGCTCGACGTCGCCGAGCAGGAGGTGCAGGCGGCGATCAATGCGTCGTCCAACCTGCTGCCCCCCGACCTGCCGCAGCCGCCGATCTACAGCAAGGTCAATCCCGCCGATGCGCCGATCCTGACCCTCGCGGTCACCTCGCCGACCCTGCCGCTGCCGAAGGTG
>JBLMVY010000024.1:0-9455 GCA_050256935.1 Candidatus Levyibacteriota bacterium
CACTTTCTGGATCAGCGGGACTTCGTTGCTGAACGACGTCAGCAGATGGACGTTGGGACCGTAGACCACGATCTCGAACTTGGCCTTGGTCAGCACTTCGCGCATGTTCGAGGCGAGGACCAGGGCGCGCTTGAAGTCGGCCTCGTTGCCGTTGGCCTGGATCACGATCCCTTCGGACACCGCGTCTTCCGCCGCAAGCGCCGCGCGGGCGGCAACGGTTGTCGCGGCGAAGCCGCAGCCGAGGAGCAGCAGCAGAAACCCACGTCTCATGTCGTCCTCCGGCAAGCCGGCGTGCGCCGGCGCGTGAATCGGGATCGCTGCGGGTCGCCCGGCATCGTCAGAACGTCGACGTCGTCACCGAGGGAGCATCGCCGCCGCGGCAGGACGCAGCGCGGGCGCGTCGGTCCCGGCGCCCCCGGCGTAGATGTTGAGATACTTGAGGCAGATCACGCGCAGGCACGATGCGATGTTCTTGTCGTTGGCGATGAGGCAGCTGTCGTGGATGCGCTCGATGAGGCGCGGCAAGGCCAGGCCGGTCTCCCGCGCCATGTCCTCCAGCACGTTCCAGTAGGCCCGCTCCAGTGCGATGGTGGTGCTGTGGCCGTGGATGCGGAATCCGCGCTTTTCCGGGATGAACTCGTTGATCTGCGACGTCGTGCAGGCGTCGAACATGTGGGCGAGCAGGTCGTTGCGCTCGAGGTAGATGGACATGGCGGTGCGGCTAGAATGCTTGCGCTCGATTATATAGACCGGGGCTCGCGGCCGGGGCGGGCCGATGTTGGCAACAGATACTACCTGCGATCGCGGCGCTCCGGCATAGGATTCGCCGGATTGCCGGGCAGAGGGGTCTGCCGCGGCGCGGATCGATGGGAGGAGGGGGCAGGAGGATGGAGTTCTTCCAGAAGACGCTGGATCCGATCATCGCGCTCGCGGCGATCGCGGTGCTCGACATATTCCTGTTCCTGACGGTTGGCGCCTGGACCGTGGGCGGCGGGGAGACGATGATGACGGGCCTCGCCGCCAGGTTCGTCATGGGCGATGCGGTCAACCGCATCCCGTTCTGGAAGGTCGCGTTCCCGCCCGACCCCTACTACTGGAAGATCTACATCAGCCTCGGCATGGTGTTCGGAGCTTTCCTCGGGGCCGTGCTCTCGAAGGAGTTCTACTGGCGGATGCCGCATCGCCTGACCGAGTGGCTGATGATCACGATCGGGGGGCTGCTGATGGGCATCGGCATCCGGCTCGCCTTCGTGTGCAACGTCAGCACGTTCTTCGGGCTGACGCCCGAGATGAACATGGGCGGATATCTGGCGGTGAGCGGCATCCTGGCCGGCGCCTGGGTCGGGACCTGGATCTACAAGCGGATGCTGGAGGCATGACCATGACGCCCCTTGCCGAATGCGTGGCCGCGTTCATCTTCGGAACCACGGTGGGCCTGCTGGTGCAGCGCTCGCGCTACTGCAATGTCGCGGCGCTGCGCGACGCGATGCTGTTCAAGACCTACCGGAACACCAAGGCGATGCTGATCGCGATGATGATCATGACCGTCGGCTTCACCGCCTTCATCACCATCGGCGCCGGCAAGCCGATGCGCTTCGACGTGGGCCTCAACACCTTCATCGGACTGTTCCTGTTCGGCATCGGCATGGTGCTCGCGGGAGCCTGCACGGTGTCGACCTGGGTCAAGGCGGGCGAGGGCAACATCGGCGCGTGGTGGGCGCTGCTGTTCACCTTCGTCGGCATGTTCCTGTTCTCGCTGCTGTGGTCGTTCGTCTACTGGCCGCCGGCGCCCGAGACCATGACCGGCACGCCCAAGCTCGCCGGACTGCAGCTCGGGTTCGCCAATGCCGCGACGCTGCAGCAGAAGACCGGCATTCCGGCGATCGCGTTCGGGCTGGTGCAGGCGCTGGTGCTCGCGGCCATCTACCGGGCGATCGTCAGGCGCGAGCGGCAACGCGCCGACGCGCGCCTCGCGGCCGACGTTCCGGACTCGGGCGCCTGCGACGCCTGGGCCGACCCGAGCGGCGGCCCCGCGGTCCAGGGCACGATGGCGAGCGTGGCGGGCCCCTCGGCCTGACGCCCGCCAACCGGATTCAATCGAGGAGCACGATCGGATGGGACTTTTTTCGAAGAAGGCGCCGGCGGCGGCCGGCGCCAACACTACGACCGAGGCGATGCTGCCCGACGGAACGAGGGTGGCGGTGAAGCAGCAGGTCAACTGTCTCGGCGACTCCTGCCCGCGCCCCCAGCTGCTCACCAGGAAGGCGCTCGCCGGTGCGGCAGCGGGCGACGTGATCGAGGTGCTGATCGACAACCCGACGTCGGTGGAAGCCATCCCGCCGATGATGCCGGGCCTGGCGAGCACGCACCTCGCCACGGTCAGGGCGGAGCGCTGCTGGCGCGTGTTCGTGCGCAAGGGCTGAGGGGCCGTTCCATGGGATGGGCGAAACTGCAGATGGTCGTGTTCTCGCTGGCCGCGGCCGCAGCCAGCGTCGCCGGTCTGGTCTACATCTTCGTCGCGCATCCGGCCTATCTGCGCACGACCACGCAGGGCGTTCCCTATTACACGCCGAAGGTCGCCGATCCGCTGACCAACAAGCCGCTGGATCTCGGGATGCTGATCCGGCACTACGAAGGCAAGGACGCGCAATGACGCTCGACCTTTCGACGCTGCTGCAGATCGGCCTGTTCTTCGTCACGTTCTACCTGCTCTGGCTGGTCCTGACGCAGGACGTGTTCTAGGACTGCCACGATGAGCCGGGGACTCGTGATGTTCTGGAGCGCTGCGCTGGCGCTCGCGCTGGGCGTGTTTGCCGTCCTTTTCCACTATGCGGCGGTGCCGGAGGAGACGCTCGCGCGGTCGCGCGTGCCGCAGCCCATGGACAAGATGGGAACGATCGACCTGGGCGGCGCCTATGGGACCGTGTCGGTCGCGGACCTCGTCGGCTATTACATCGAGCACCCACCCGCGGCGCAGACCGCTCCGGCGCTTGGCGACCAGGGCAGCCATCACTTTCGCGGCTGCTAGGCGCATGCCGCGCGGCCTGGTGCTCGTGGCAGTCGTGGCGACGGGCCTGGCGCCCGCGGCCGGCGCGATGACCTGCGCACGCCGACGGAGGACCTGATGCTGGATCTCTTGCTGGTCGCATCGACCGAGCAGGGCGCGAAGGTGCTCGTGCCGCTGGCGGCGGCGGCGCGTCGCCGCTCGACGGTGCTGGGCTGCTTCTTCACCAGCGTAGGCGTGAAGCTCCTCGGCGACGACGAGGTGCTGGCCGCAATCGCGGGAGCGGGGGCCGCGATCGCCTGCGAGCACTCGTGGGGACGCTACATGGGCGATGCCCGCTGCCCGGTGGAACTGGGCAGCCAGACCGACCACAGCGCGCTGGTCGCCCGGGCGGCGAAGGTCGTCGCGATCTGAACCCGGTCGCCCGCATGCCCGCCATGACCGACCCGACCCGATCGATCCTGCTCCTCGGCCGGCGCGATCACGCGGAAGCGATGCGCGTGGCGGCCGGCCTCACGATCTTCGGACACCGCGTGCGGCTGGTGATGATGGGAGCGCCGGTGGCAGACACCGCCGAGAATGCCGCGCAGTACGAATTGCTCGAGCTCGCCGACATCGTCCCGCAGACGACGGTCGCGGGTCAGGAGCTCGAGCTTCTCGACGCGGCGGCGCTCGCCGAGGCGATGTGCGACGCCGACGTCGTGATGAGCATCTAGCACAGGGGGAACCGATGGATGTCGTCGTGATCGACGCAGGCATCTTCCCGGACCGGGAAACGCTGGAGGAAGCGCTGTCCCGGCTGCCCGACGGCTGCACGAGAACCATCTTCGAGGTTTCGCATCCGGGCCGCGGCGAAGGCGACTGGGATCGGGTGCTGGATCGGCTGCTGACGGCCGACCGTATCGTCGTCGTTTAACAAGGAGGAGATCGCATCATGAGGAAAACCTGGGTGATGGGCAGCCTGCTGTTCCTGGCGACAGGCGGCGCAGCGCTCGCCGCCGCGCCGCAGCCGCTGGTCGACGTCGACTGGATCAAGGCGAACTCCTGCAAGCCGGGGGTCGTGGTCCTGGACGTCCGCAGCGAGATCGACGGGGGCTCGCAGATCGACTACCTGCGCGGTCACATTCCCTGCGCGATCTACAGCGACTACATGAAAGGCGGCTGGCGTGCCAAGGTGAACAACGTTCCCGGCATGCTGCCGCCGCAGGCGCAGATCGAGAAGACCATCGGCAACCTGGGGGTCGACAACGGCACCCACGTCGTCATCTACGCGGCGGGCACCAATGCGACCAGCATGGGCAGTGCCACCCGCGTCTACTGGACGTTCAAGGTGCTCGGGGACGACAACGTCTCGATCCTCAACGGCGGCTATGCGGCGTACACGGCGGACAAGAAGAACCCGGTCCAGACCGGAATGAACACTCCGAAGCCTGCAACCTTCGTCGCCCACTTCCGCAAGGAACTGGACGCCACCGAGGCCGATGTCCGCAAGGCAATGGCCGACAAGGTCGCGCTGGTCGACAACCGGCCGAGCGATCAGTACCTGGGCGTGAACCGCGTCGCCGTCGCCAAGCGCAACGGCACGATTCCCGGTGCGAAGAGCATGCCGGAATCGTGGCTGACCGCCAACGACGGCGGGACTTTCCGCAGCGCCGACGAGATCCGGAAGCTGTACAAGCAGGCAGGCGTCCCGACCGAGGGGCACGAGGTGAACTTCTGCAACACCGGCCATTGGGCGTCCGTCGGCTGGTTCGCCTCCCACGAGCTGCTGGGCAACAAGGAGGCGACGATGTACGACGGGTCGATGGCCGAATGGTCGGCCGATCCGAATGCCCCGATGGAGCAGAAGATCAAGCCGGAGTGAAAAGCGGGGCAGTCTCGGCAGACGGGGAATCACTGCGCGCCTGGCGACACGGGCGCAGGGCGCGCAGGATGCCCGCCTCGCTGCCTACTTGGCGTCGGGCTCCGTCGCGAAGATCGCATCGGCCATCTCGCGCCAGTCGAACGCCGCCATGCCGGTGAACCCGATCGATCCGCGCTGGGCGAGATCGGCGATCCAGTCCTCGGCCTGCGATGTCGCCAGCGTGATCCGCGGCTCGACGCCGCCTTCGCGAAGCGTGGCCGCGACCTCGCGCATCTCCGCCGCGCGGCGACGGCCGTGGACGACGATGCGGCTGATCAGGTAATCGGCCCGCTCGCCCCACTGCACCCCGGGAAACGACTCCTCGAGCGAGGCCAGGACCCGGTCCTCGACGCCGTAGCTGCGTGACGCCAGCAGGCATTCGAGGACCAGCGCTTCCAGTCCCTTCACCATGACGCTGCGGCACATCTTGATCGCCGACGCCTCGCCCACGTGGCCGGCGACGACCTCGAGCTTCATGCCGGCGGGCGAGAGCAGCGCCGCGACGTCCGCGGCGGATGCGCCGCCCAGCAGGATCGGCACGGCGATCCCGTACGGAGGGACGGGGGCCATCACTGCGGCGTCGACGTAGCGGGCGCCCGCCGCCTCGACGATCGCTGCGTTGCGCTTCTTGGTTCCGGGCGAGACCGAATTGATGTCGACGAAGTGGGCCCCGGACCCGAGTGCAGGCGCCGCCGCCCGTGCGACGTCGATCGACGAAGCCGCGGTCACCGCGGAAATGACAATGCGCGCACCCGCGACCGCCTGCGGTGTCGAGGCGGCGGTCGCCACCCCTCGCTCCTGCGCCGCGCTGCGCAGTGCGTCGCGGACACCTGAATCGGGGGATTCGAGCAGCAGATCGTAGGTGACGACGTCGAAGCGTCCCGATGCGGCAAGGCCCGCGCCCAGGATCCTGCCGGCCTCGCCGAAGCCGATCAGCGCGAGGCGGCGTTCATCGATAGTCATCGCGCATTCCCCGCCGGGCTTCCGTCGGCTTGCCCAACCTGCGTCGTTGCGGCACGGCTGCTCATTTGGACGCCGCGGCGGGCTTTCGGTCCCAGCCCAGATCCTTCGCGTCCCGTCCCGCGACCGAATAGAGCGCGCCGGGCGCATTGCGCGTCTTCTGGAACTCCTCCAGGGTCTCGCCCCGCATGGCCGCATAGATGTGGAGGTTCGAGACGCCGATCACCGCGCCCAGCTTTTCCAGCATGAAGAAGATGACGCCGTAGTGGATCATGCCGCGCCAGTCGCGGCGACGCACGAGGTCGCGCTCCTCGGGCGTGAGCTGCGCCTCCTCGAATGCGGCCTCCGGATCCTCCAGGAAGCGGCGGCGGTGCTCGGGCCGGATCATCGCGTGCAGGAACTTGTTCAGGCGGTAGGCCTTGCGGCTGCGCGCATGGTCGAACGGGTAGGTCCCCTGGAGCCCTTCGGCGCCACGCAGCTGGTGACCGATGTGCTCGCGCTGCCTGGCCGCAATCCCGGCCGCCAGGTCCGGCGGGAGCCGATCCGCCTCGTTCTCGTAGATCGCGGTCGCGATGCCCGCCATCGACGGCAGGTAGTACGTCTGGTGGACCTTGCGGACGTTGGCAGACAGCGCACCGCGCATGATCAGCCACATGATCACCTCGGCACCCTCGAGCCCGCCCAGCCGCGCGTAATCGGCATGCGTCAGCTCGGTCAGCGCGGCCGGATCCTTCTCGATCAGGTCCAGGAACTCGTGATCCCATTCGGTGTTGTTGAAGCCGGCCCGTTCGCCGTGGACCTGATGCGACAGCCCGCCGGTGGCGACGACGACCACGCCCAGGTCCTCGGGATAGCTCTCGATCGCCCGGCGCAGCGCCTGGCCGAGGCGATAGCAGCGGGCGGCCGAGGGGATCGGAAACTGCAGCACACCCACCTCGAGCGGAATGATCGCCGCCGGCCAGTCGGGCTGGTGCGGCCACAGCATCGACAGCGGCGAGAAGCAGCCGTGGTCGAGCGGCCGGTCCTGGAAGAACGACATGTCGAACTCGTCGGCGACCAGCGATGCGCCGATGTGCTGCGACAGCGCCGAATGCCCCTGCACCGGCGGGAGCGCACGCGCGCCGCCGCCTTCGTCGGCCACCTCGTAGCGGTCGTCGATGCCCAGGGCGAACACCGAATAGTGGTCGAAGAAGAACGACGTGACGTGGTCGTTGTAGATCAGCAGCAGCACGTCGGGCCTGCGCTGCGCGAGCCACGCCTGGATCGGCCGGAAGGCCTCGAAGATCGGCGCCCATACCGGGTCGTCCTGCTTGCTGCGGTCGAGCGCGAAGCCGATCGTCGGGGTGTGGGAGGATGCGATGCCGCCGAGGATTCTCGCCATGGATCTGCCGCCGGGAGTGGGGGTTGCGATCGCAGCATTATCACCCAGGCTGCGCGATAAGCGGATTCGATGTCCGTTCAAGGCGATAGAATGCCCGCAACCCTGCCGCGGCTGCTAACCTCGGCCGCAGGCAACGCAAACCTTCGGAGGAGACATGCGCATGGGCTCGAGGGCCTGTTTTCGATTGATGATCGCCATGGCGATGCTCGTTGGCGCGACGACCGCGCTCGCCCAGGGCTACCCCGCGAAGCCGATCAGGCTCGTCGTCGGATTCGGGCCCGGCGGGGTGGCCGACGTCACCGCGCGCGTGGTCGGGCAGAAGCTCGGCGCGATCCTCGGCCAGACCATCGTCGTCGAGAACAAGCCGACCGCAGGCGGGATCGTCGCTGCCGATACCGTCGCCAAGGCGGCTCCCGACGGCTACACGCTGCTGCTGATGACCAACGGCAACGCGGTCAGCGCATCGCTGTTCAAGTCGCTGCCCTTCGACGTGCGCAAGGACTTCGCGCCGGTGTCGACGCTCGGTTTCTTCGACGTCGCGATCGTCGCCGGGAGCCAGACGCACATCGGCTCGCTCGCGGACATGCTCGCCTGGGCCAAGGCGCATCCGGGCAAGATGGACATCGGCACCATCAACGTCGGCAGCACCCAGAATCTCGCGGCCGAGCTGTTCAAGTCGACGACCGGCATGAACGCGACGATCGTCCCGTTCAAGGGCAGCCCGGCGGTGATCGAGGCGCTGCGCCGCAACGACGTCCAGGTCGGCTTCGAGATGCTGGCCCCGATCATGCCGCACGCCAAGAGCGGCGACGTGAAGATCCTCGCGGTGGCGTCGGACCGGCGCTATCCGGGCCTGCCCGAGGTTCCGACCGCCGCCGAGGCCGGGGTGCCCGGCTATACGGCATCGTCCTGGAATGCCATCGCCGCGCCGGCGAAGACGCCGCCCGCGATCATCGAGCGCCTCAACAAGGCGATCAACGAGGCGCTCGCCGCGCCGGAGGTGCAGCAGAAGCTCGCGCTGCAGGGCGTGGTCGCCCGTGGCGGGACGCCTGCGCAGATGGGCAAGCTCCTCGATGGCGACATCGAGAAGTGGCGCAAGGTGATCGAGGACGCGAGGATCGAGCGTCAGTAGAGACTCAGCGGTCGAGGTCCGCCGCGATCGCGCGGATCTCGTCCATCAGCAGCGTCGCGCCGGGGGAGGGCACGCTGGCGCTGCGCCGCGTGATGCCGATCCGGCGCGAGGTCTCGGGCAGGGCGATCGGCAGGGCCTCGAGCAGTCCGGCGCGGAATTCGTGGTCGAGCTGGCGCGCCGAGATCGCCGTCAGCAGATCGCTTTCGAGCAGCACCCCCCGCAGCACCGCGAGGTCGCTGGTCTCCACGCGTACGTCGGGTGCGCTGATCCGTCGCTTCGCGAACAGCGCCTCGACCAGGTCGCGCGTGGGCGTTCCCGGTCGCGGCAGCACCCACGCTCCCCGCGCCACGCCCTGCAGGGTGATGCGGGGCCTGCGGAGCAGCGGATGATCGGCGCGGGCGACGATCGCGAGCTCCTCGGACAGCAGCGGCTCGCCGACCAGGTCGGTCGCGTATCCGGGCGGCCGCAGCGCGCCGAGGATGAAATCGACGTCCCCCGAGCGCAGCGCGGCGACCAGCGTCGCGAACGGGCCTTCGACGGTTGCGATGCGCAGTCCGGGATGGCGCGACACCACCCTCGCGATCGCCCGCGGCAGGATCAGCGTGCGGCCGAGCGGCAGGGCGCCGACGGTGACGGTTCCCTGGGTGGTTCCGCGCAGCGACGCGATCTCGTCGCGCGCGTGGCGAAGCTCCGCGAGGGATCGCTTGACGTGCAGCGCCAGGACCTCGCCCTGGGCATTGGGCAGCATTCCCCTGGGCGAGCGGTCGAACAGCACGACGCCGAGGCTCGCTTCCAGCTCGCGCACGGCAGCGCTGACCGCGGGCTGGGTGATGCCGAACTGGTCGGCCACCGTGGGCATGTGGTGGAGCTCGGTCAGGGCGATGAAGGCGCGCAGCCGCTGCTCGCCGACCTGCATCGAGAACACCGGCGCGCCGCGGATCCTCGCTGCCGTACCCGGCAGCCGCGCGAGCTCGCGGCGGGCCTGGTCGAGCTCGTCGTACACCCGCCTCGCGCGACGCAGCAGGGCTTCGCCGTAGCGCGTCATCAGCATGCCCTTGCTGCGCCGCTCGAACAG
>JBLMVY010000025.1:0-5707 GCA_050256935.1 Candidatus Levyibacteriota bacterium
CCCCAGCGCATGCCCCTTGGACGAGAACGCGTCGGCCACCAGATCGACCTCGGGCCAGCGCTCCGGGGCCGCCGGGGACGCGGCCGATGTGCCCGCGTCGGGCCCGGCTGGCGCGCCGCTCGCCGCGGCGCGGGTCGACGGCGGCAGCGACAGCCGCGCAAGCCTCGCCACCAATCGCCCGTCCGGATTGGCGGTGCTCGCGCCGTGCCAGGTGGCGGTTCCGGCGAGCCCCTCCCCGTCCAGCTTGACCTGCCAGTCGGCGCCCTGCCTGCGGCCGATGGCGGCCACCTGGGTGAATCGGCGTCCGAAGATGGAGAGGGTGCCGGCATCGACATCGACGCCTTCGAGCGCGAGAGCGCTGCCCGGCCCCCCGGCACCCGCGAGACCCGCGCTCAGCCAGGCGTCGACGTCGAGCGCCGGGAGGTCGCCGCGGATCCAGATGCCCGGTCGCTCGGTGGGCGCACGCTCGGCCGTCGCCTTGCCGAGGAGCACCAGGGCGCGATCCGCCGCCATTCCCTGTCCGCTGTCGTGGCGATGCAGCAGCAACCTGACCGAATGGGCGTAATCGGCGGCGATGCGGTCGTCGGCCGCACCCAGCGGCGTGCGCTCGACGTGGAGTGCCGCGCTCTCGTCCGCGACCTTGCCCAGCGGCGGCGGCAGATCGATCGCCACCCCCTGCAGGTTCGAATCGAGGGTCCATGCGGAAGCACCCTGTCGCGTCGTCAGAGCGAACGTCCAATCCGCGCGCCCGCTGACCTTGTCGAGCATCGGCGACGCGAGCTGCGCGCGCAACTGCCGCAGGCTGGAGCTTCCCGCGGCGTTGACCCGCAGGACGCCGTCGGCGCTGCTGTCGAGCTGCAGCTTGACCGGCCCGCCCAGGACCTCCGCCGCGACGTCGCGCGCCCGCACGCCGTCCTGGGTGAACGCGATGTTTCCGTTCACCGCCGAAAGAGGGGGCACCCCCGCGAGCTGCAGCGTGTTGTCGGTCATGCGCAAGCTGCCGGCGAGCTTGGCGCCGGCCGGATCGTTCAGCGGCAGGTCGAGCTTGACTGCGAGGCTGCCGTCGCCGGTCGCGGTCGCACCGTCGGTCGCGTGGTCGATCCAGCCGGCAACGGGGCTGCTCGCGATGAAGGCGAGGATCGCCGACGTGGGACCTGCGGCCGCACCGTCGATCGACAGCACGGGCTGCGCGCTCGACGTGTCGGCGATCTCGACATGCGTCGCGCCGAGCTTGGCATTGGACAGGCTGCCACGCGAGGCGTCGATCGCCAGCCGCCCGCCGTCGAAGCGGAGATCGGCATCGAGGCCGGTGATCGCCGGCCAGCCGTCGGCGTAATCGAGCGTGGCGCCCTGCACCTTCGCGGCGACGCTCAACTGTCCGCCCTTGCCCCGCGCGAACGGAAACTGCGCGAGGTCGCCGGCAAGCGTGAGCTTGGCGTCGCTGCACACGCCGTGCGTGATCGCAGCGCGCAGCCAGCCACGCAGTGCCGCGGCGGCGCTCGCGGGGACATAGCGCCAGGTGTCGGCGAGATTCATCCGGCTCAATTGCGCGGTGACGGCGATCGTCCCGAGGCCGTCTTCCTGCGCGCGCCAGGTTCCCGACCCCGACCCCGCGAGCTGGGCATTGGCGAAGGCCAGGTCCTTGACCGTCACGCGCAGCGGCCCCGCGCTGCGGTCCCAGTCGACGTCGGCCTGCAGGCTGTCGAAGGACAGCGCATCGGAGAGAAGGCGCGGAACGGCGATGGTCAGCGCCTGGCCGGCGAGCTTCGCGCTTCCGTGCGTCTGGTCGAAGTCGATGCTGCCGCTGGCGTTCGACACCCCGGGCCAGGCATCCTGCGCGACGAAGCCGATGCCGTCGAACCTTGCGCCGGCCCGGTAGGCCGTCGGTGCATCGATCGCGCCGGTCCACGCGATCTTGGCGTCCGATATCGTCCCGCGCGGCGCGAAGCGCGCGAGGTCGCCGCGCAACGCCGCCGGAAGCGGGATCTGCGCCGCGATCGCCGCCAGGGGCGCGAGATCCATGCGATCGAACCCCATGCTTCCGCGCTCGCCACCGCGCGCCTGCGCCGAATCGAGGTTCAGCGCGAAATTCGACGGCCCGGCCGCGCTGCCGTCGGGCAGCACGAAGGACACTCGCTCGCCGCTCACGTCGGTGCGCGTTCCCGCGAGCTTCCAGCGGGCGCGCCCCGCGAGGTGCGCAAGCGTCAGCGGCGCGAGGCCGGGATCGAGCGTCGCCTGCACGTCGGTCAGCTCGAGATCGGCGACGACGCTGGCGGGCTGCGAGGCCTTGACGTCGACCCACATCCGCAGCGCACCCTTGGCGCGCTCGATGGGAACCGGCAGTGGCAGCCATTCGCCCCAGGCCGCGACGTCGGCGTAGTCGAGCCTCAGATAGACGCGGCCATCGAGGCTCTGCCAGTCCTTGAGCGATCCGCCGGTGATGTCGGCGCGCAGGTCGAGCGGCGCGGCGAGCCCCGAGGGCGGCACGCCGGTGAGGCCGATGCGCCGATGGCCGAACCGCTGCTCGAGCCGGAGCTGCACGTGATCGAGGATCAGCTGCGGCGCATTCCGGTATTCGTCGCTCCACACGAGCAGCGCGTCGCGCACGACGACCCGCGGCTGTCCGAGCAGCCAATCAACGACGAACGAGTCGTTCACCGCCGACTGCGTGTCGACCTCGACGCCGGCGACATGGATGCGCCCCTGCGCGTCGCGGCGCACGAACAGCCGCGGAGACTCGATCAGCAATTCCTTGAGGCGCAGGTTGAGCAGCGGCAACGACGTCCACGCGATCACCAGGTCGACGCGTGGAAGGTCGAGCAGCGGCGCGGGCTGGTTGCGGTCGCGGACGCGGAAGCCGCGTATCGACAGCCTGGGATTCCAGCCGTCCCATCCCGTCTGCACCGAGTCGATCTCGATCGGCTGCCCGATCCTGGACCCCAGCCAGTCGGCGATGGCGACACGGTGCGCCTCGACCTGCGGAAAGACGATGAAGCGGACGGAGAGGAGCAGGGCGCAGAACACCCCGAGCGCCGCGAGCGTCACCGTTCCGGCGATCCGCAGCACACGGTGGATCCAGCGCGGCGGCAGCTCGGTCGAAGGCATAATGAAGGGAGACCCGTCCTGCGGACGATTGTAACGGATGCCCCTCGACATCCCGGTCCGGTCCCGGGTCCCTCGGCCGATCGGCCCCTGACCGATGATCACCGCCCCCATGGAACTGCAGCGCGCGCTCGCGTTCAGCGCTTACGCCGAGCGTGCCTTCACCGCCGAGCCTGCACTGCGCGGTGACATCGAGGCGACCATCGAGCAGCCGTTCGCATGGCCGGCCGAAGCCTCCGCCCTCGCCGCGCTCGCCGCGAGCGGCGACGCCCCGGCGCTCGCCCGCGCGCTGCGGCGGCTGCGCAGGCGCGTGTTCCTGCACACGCTGGCCCGCGACCTGACCCGACGCGCCCGGTTCGCGGAGGTGGTCGCGGCGATGAGCACCCTGGCCGAGGTCGCACTGCGGGCTGCGGTGGACCTGCATGCGCGATCGCTCGCCGACATCCATGGCACCCCCATCGGCGCCGAGACCGGCGCGGCGCAGTCGCTGATCGTCATCGGCATGGGCAAGCTCGGCGGCGGCGAGCTCAACGTCTCGTCGGACATCGACCTCGTGTTCGCCTATCCCGAGGAAGGCGACACCGACGGCGCGCGACCGATCTCGAACCGCGAATTCTTCGATCGCCTGGGCCGACGCGTCATCGGCGCGATCGCCGACGTCGATGGCGATGGCTACGTCTTTCGCGTCGACATGCGACTGCGCCCCTACGGCGACAGCGGCCCGCTCACCGTCTCCTTCGCGGCACTGGAGCAATACCTGGTGACCCAGGGCCGCGCCTGGGAGCGCTATGCGTGGCTCAAGGCGCGCGCGCTGACCGGCGAGCGGCACGACGAGCTCGCTGCGCTGGTCAACCCGTTCGTCTATCGCAAGTACCTCGATTACGACGCCTACGAGGGTCTGCGCGACATCCATCGCCAGATCCGCGAGCAGGAACGTCGCCGCGATTACGCCGACGACATCAAGCTCGGTCCCGGGGGCATCCGCGAAATCGAGTTCATCGTCCAGGCGCTGCAGATCGTGCGCGGGGGCCGCGAGCCCGCACTGCGCCTGCGCGGCACGCTGCCGGCGCTGGCAGCCCTCGCCCAGCGCCAGCTGCTCGCGCCGCATGCCGTCGCCGTGCTCGAGCAGGGCTACCTGTTCCTGCGCGACCTCGAGCACCGGCTGCAATACCGCGACGACCGCCAGACCCAGCAGCTTCCCGCCGACGCGGCCGAACGCGCGCGGCTCGCGGCCGCGATGGGCTTCGACGACGCGGCGTCGTTCGAAGCCGCGACCACCCGGCATCGCCAGGGCGTCCTGCGCCAGTTCGCCGCCGTCTTCGAGACCCCGGGCGAGACGGCGCAGCCGCCGCAGGATGCCTACACCGCCTTGTGGGACGATCCGCAGCCCTCGGAAGACGTTCTCGCGTGGCTCGCCGGCGCCGGCTTCGACGATCCCGCGGCGCTGGTGACCACGCTGCGGCGGATGCGCGAAGGACGGCGCTACCTGCAACTGCCCGCGCTGTCGCGCGAGCGCGTCGACCGCCTGGTGCCGCGACTGCTCGCCGTCGCCGCGACGCAGCGCGTGCCGGGGACGCCATCCTCCGCCATCGTCGGGCGATTGTTCGCGCTGCTCGAAGCGGTCAGCGGCCGCAGCGCCTATCTCGCGTTGCTGATCGAGCATCCGCCGCTGCTGCCGCGGCTCGCCCAGCTGATGGGAGCCTCGGCCTGGGCCGCCGATTACCTGACGCGCCGCCCGCTGCTGCTCGACGAGCTGCTCGACGCCAGGGTCCTGCTCGCCCCGCCCGACTGGAGCGCGTGGAAGAGCGAACTCGCGCGCCTGCTCGAGGCGAGCGCCGGGGACGCCGAGGCATCGATGGACGTGCTTCGCCACTTCCAGCACGCCCAGACGTTCCGCCTGCTGGCCCAGGACCTCTCCGGCCAGATGAGCGTCGAGCGCCTCGCCGACCACCTTTCGGCGCTCGCCGACACGATCCTCGACGCGACGCTCGAGGGCTGCTGGCGTCTGCTGCAGGGCGCGGGCGCCCCGCCGCCCCGCTTCGCGATCGTCGGCTACGGCAAGCTCGGCGGCAAGGAGCTGGGCTACGCGTCCGACCTCGACCTCGTCTTCCTCTACGAAGCCGATCCTGCGAACCCGGCAGACGAGGGCGCACAGGAGCGCTACGCGCGGCTTGCGCAGCGGATCAACACCTGGCTCACCGGCGCGACGGCTGCCGGTCGCCTCTACGAGACCGACCTGCGGCTGCGCCCCGATGGCGCGGCGGGGATGATGGTGTCGACCCTCGGCGCGTTCGCGCGCTACCAGCGCGAGCAGGCGTGGACCTGGGAGCACCAGGCGCTGACCCGCGCCCGCTTCGTCGCCGGCGACCCGGCGATCGGCGCCGCGTTCGAGGCCGAGCGCGACGCGCTGCTGCGCCTGCCGCGCGAGCGCGCGAAGCTCGCCGCCGACGTGGTCGAGATGCGCCGGCGGATGGCCGGCGGCCACCCGAACCCGAGCGCGCTCTTCGACCTCAAGCACGACCCCGGCGGCATGGTCGACATCGAGTTCGCCGTGCAGTACCTGGTGCTCGCCCACGCGGCGGCGCACCCGGGGCTCACCCGCAAT
>JBLMVY010000026.1:0-2667 GCA_050256935.1 Candidatus Levyibacteriota bacterium
CTGTCCTTGAGCCAGGCGACGTCCATCTGCAGCATCGTCAGCGCCTGGCCGAGCTCGTCGTGGAGCTCGCGCGCGATCCTGCTCTGCTCCTGCTCGCGGGTCCGGTGCGCCGCCGCGCCGAGCTCCCGCAGCTCGTTGCGCGAGCGGCGCAGGTCTTCCTCGGCCTGGACGCGCGCCGCGATGTCGCGCAGGATCACCGTGTAGTACCGGGTCCCCGACTCGGTGATCTGGGAGATCGAAGCATCGATCGGGAACTCCTCCCCGTTGCGCCGCAGGCCGGTGACGATCCGCAGCGACCCGCCCATGCGCCGCGACGGCGTCGACGAATTGCCGAACTCCTGGACGTGGCGCGCATGCGCGGCACGGTGGCGCTCGGGGATGAACCACGCGAGCGGCGCACCGATCGCCTCGTCGCGCGGGCAGCCGAACATCGCCTCGGCCGCCCGGTTGAACAGCATGATGTGCTGCCGCTCGTCGATGGTGATGATGGCGTCCATCGCCGAGTCGACGATGCCGCGCAGCCTCGCCTCGCTGCGTGCCAGCGCCTGCTCGGCGCGCATGCGCTCGCTGATGTCGCGCAGGATCACCGTGTAGCGCCTTCCGCCGTGATCCTCGTGCTGCGAGATCGATCCCTCGATCGGAAACTCCTGCCCGTCCGCGCGCAGCCCGGTCAGCACGGTGTTGACGCCCATGCGCCGCGCGACGCCGCCGGCCTGGCCGAAGCGCTCGACGAACTCGCGGTGGGCTTCCCGCGATGCGTTGGGAATCAGGACATCCAGCGGCTGGCCGTAGACCGCTTCGCGCGGCCAGCGGAAAGTGTGCTCGGCGGCGGCGTTGAAGCCGATGACTCTCTGGTCGGCGTCGATGGTGATGATCGCGTCCATCGCCGACTCGATGATGTTGCTGACCTGGACCTCGACGTCGTGGAGCTCCCGGCTGGCATCGAGCCGGCCGCGGGACTGGCGGTAGAGCTGGTACATCCCGAGCAGGCCGGCACTCGCGGCGCAGACGTCCGAGAGCAGCAGCAGCCAGGCGCGATAGGGCGGTTGCAGGATCCAGCCGATCACCGCCGACGCGGCGGCGACCCCGAGCAGCACGATGATCGGGGCGAACACCGGCCACAGGCCCTCGGATCGCGAACCCAGCCAGCGAATGCGGGGACGCCCGGGAACCGAGCTCGCGCGGGGCTGTCCGGTGGTATTCGGTCTGGGCATCCGGGTTTCTGGCGTAGGTGCCTTGATCGCGGTCAAGCGCGCGGCGGCGTCGGGGCAGGAGAATTATAGACAGACGCTTCTGCCGTCGCCGCAGACGGCGCGAATGGGGACAGGAACCGATGATCGAGCAACCAGCCCGCGCGAAGCGGGGAACGCGCGGGACCCAGCGGCCGCAGGCCGGACGCGGCAGCCGCAAATCCCGGCCGGCGGCCGGGTCGCGGGCAACGCCGGCCCCGCCCGTGCCGGCGCTGGCAAAGCCGCAGACGCCCGCCCGGCGGCCGGCGCCCGCGAAATGCCCGGCGGACGCCGACGGGCCGACCCAGGACGAGTCCTTCCTGCGCGACTCCTATGCGGCCACGGCCTTCGCCGAGGTCGCGGACCGCTCGCTGCACGCGGGCGTGTCGCACTTCACCGCCGGCCTGTCGCCGATCGCGCTGACCGACGCCTACCTCGACTGGGCCTTCCACCTCGCCTCGCTCCCCGGCAAGCGGCTCCAGCTCATGGAGAAGGCCCTCAAGAAATGCCTTCGCCTGACGGCCTACGCCGCGCGCCAACTGTCGCAACAGGATACAGCACCGTGCATCGTGCCGCTGCCGCAGGACCATCGCTTCGACGCCCCCGGCTGGCAGCAGCCGCCTTTCGACGTCATCTACCAGTCGTTCCTGCTGACCCAGCAGTGGTGGCACAACGCGATGACCGGGGTTCGCGGCGTCACCCGGCAGCACGAGAACATGGTCGCGTTCACGACGCGGCAATGGCTCGACGTGCTGTCGCCCTCGAACCTCGTGGCGACCAATCCCGAGGTCCTCGCGCGCACGCAGCAGGAGTCCGGGCTCAATCTCGTGCGGGGCGCCCAGAACTTCCTCGAGGACTGGGAGCGGGCCGCCGGGGGACGGAAGCCGGTCGGCGCCGAGGCGTTCGAGGTCGGCCGCAACGTCGCCGTGACCCGCGGCAAGGTCGTCTTCCGCAACCGCCTGATCGAACTGATCCAGTACGCGCCCTCGACCGCCCGGGTCCGCCCCGAGCCGGTGCTGATCGTCCCGGCGTGGATCATGAAGTACTACATCCTCGACCTCTCGCCGCAGAACTCGCTGGTCAGGTACCTGGTCGACCAGGGCTTCACGGTGTTCATGATCTCCTGGCGCAATCCCGGCCCCGAAGATCGGGATCTGTCCTTCGACGACTACCGCAGGCTGGGCGTGATCGCGGCGCTGGATGCGATCGGGGCGATCGTGCCGCGGCGCAAGGTGCACGGCGTCGGCTACTGCCTCGGGGGCACGCTGCTGGCGATCGCCGCCGCGGCGATGGCGCGCGACGGCGACCACCGCCTGGCGACATCGAGCTTCTTCGCCGCGCAGGTCGATTTCACCGAGGCCGGCGAGCTGACGCTGTTCATCAACGAAAGCCAGCTGGCGTTTCTCGAGGACACGATGTGGGAGCAGGGCTTCCTCGA
>JBLMVY010000027.1:0-11884 GCA_050256935.1 Candidatus Levyibacteriota bacterium
CCGGGCGACCCGAACCAGATCGCCAAGGGCTGGGCCAGCCGCGCCGAGCTCGACGCCTGGCGCAGCGGATTCACGTTCGCGATCATCCTCGACGGCACATTCATCCAGGACGGTTTCGGACCTGCGTTGCAGCTCAGGACCCATCCGGACGGAACGATCACGTTCGGCTAGGGTGAGGCGTCCCGGCCGTCGCGAACGACCCCGAGTGGGTCGCTTCCGCGCCGCCTAGCGCGAACGAGGCTTCCCGCATGTCGATCCCCTTCGCGGTGCTCGCCACCTCGGGCCGCGCCCGCCGTGGACGGCTGACGGTCACGCACGGCGACATCGAGACGCCGATCTTCATGCCGGTCGGCACCTACGGCACGGTGAAGGCGATGTCGCCGGAGGAGCTCGAGGGCCTCGGCGCCCAGATCATCCTGGGGAACACCTTCCACCTGTGGCTGCGCCCGGGCCAGGAGGTCGTCGCCGCCCACGGCGGCCTGCATCGCTTCATGGGCTGGCAAAAGCCGATCCTCACCGATTCCGGCGGCTTCCAGGTCTGGAGCCTGGGGGCGCTGCGCAAGGTCCGCGAGGAAGGCGTCGCGTTCGCCTCGCCGGTCAACGGCGACCGCCTGCTGCTGACTCCCGAGAAATCGATGGAGATCCAGCGCGCGCTCGACTCGGACATCGTGATGGTGTTCGACGAGTGCACCCCCTACCCGGCAACCCACGACGAGGCCGCGAAGTCGATGGAGCTGTCGCTGCGCTGGGCGGCACGCTCGAAAGTCGCGCACACGGGCAACCGCAACGCCCTGTTCGGCATCGTCCAGGGCGGCATGTACGAAGACCTGCGCGATCAATCCCTCGAGGGACTGCAGGCGATCGACTTCGACGGCTACGCCATCGGCGGGCTGTCGGTCGGCGAGCCCAAGGAGGACATGCTGCGCATCCTGGCGCACACGGCCGCACGCCTGCCGGCTGACCGCCCGCGCTACCTGATGGGCGTGGGCACGCCCGAGGACCTGGTCGCGGGCGTGGCGGCAGGCATCGACATGTTCGACTGCGTGCTGCCGACCCGCAATGCCCGCAACGGATGGCTGTTCACGCGCCACGGCGACATCCGGATCCGCAACGCCCGCCACAAGGCCGACACCGGCCCGGTCGACCCGACCTGCAGCTGCTACACCTGCCGCAATTTCACCCGCAGCTACCTCCACCACCTGCAGCGGATCAACGAGATCCTCGGCGCCCGCCTCGCGACCATCCACAACCTCCACTACTACCTGACCCTGATGGCCGAGCTGCGCGACGCCATCGCCGCCGACCACCTCGACACCTACACCGCGGAATTCGCGGCGGGCCGCCGGCACATGCTAGACTAGAAAGCTGGATTGACTGCCCCTCCCGGGGGCGGGCCGCGCTCGCAGGGCTCCCCATCGAAGCCTCGCGCGGCCGCAAGATTCCTTTCCCGTCACTGCCACCGGAGACCCCGACGTGCTGATCACTCCCGCTTACGCGCAGGCGGCAGGCGCCGCAACCCAGGAAAACACGCTGCTGACCTTCCTGCCGATGGTCGCGATCTTCGTCGTGTTCTATTTCCTGCTGATCCGCCCGCAGCAGAAGAAGCAGAAGGAAGCGCGTGCGATGCTCGCCGCGCTCGAGAAAGGCAACGAGGTCATCACCTCCGGCGGCATCCTCGGCCGCATCGTGAAGCTGGACGAGCAGTACGCGACCATCGAGATCGCCCCCAATTCGCAGATGGTCGTGCAGCGTGCGGCGATCGCGCAGCTGCTTCCCAAGGGCACGATCAAGGGGCTGTAGGACGCCGCAAGCGCCCGCCTCGGCACCCCGTCCCGCGTCCCCTGCCATCCCTGCCCGCCCATGAACCGGTATCCGCTCTGGAAATACGCTCTCATCGCCGTCGCGCTGGTGCTGGGCATGCTCTACACGCTGCCCAACTTCTTTCCCGAGGTGCCGGCCGTCCAGGTGTCGTCGTCCAAGTCGGCGGTCAAGATCGACAATGCGCTGCTCGGCACGGTCGAGGACACGCTGAAGACCGCGAACATCCCCTACCGCGGCACCGAGCTCGATCCGGTCGGCATCAAGGTGCGCTTCAACGACTACGACACGCAGCTGCGCGCCAAGGACCTGCTGCAGACGAAGCTCGGTGACAACTACATCGTCGCCCTCAACCTGCTGTCGTCGTCCCCGCACTGGCTGGCGTCGATCGGCGCGCTTCCGATGTACCTCGGCCTCGACCTGCGCGGCGGCGTGCATTTCCTGCTGCAGGTCGACATGAAGGCCGCGCTCGACAAGGCCGCGGACCGCTACACGACCGACATCCGTTCGTTGATGCGCGAGAAGAAGGTGCTCTACTCGGGCGTGGGCCGCGAGGGTTCGAGCGTCGTGCTGCGCTTCAAGGACGACGCCGAGCGCAAGAAGGCGCGCTTCGAGATCGAGAAATCGTTCCCCGACCTGCAGGTCCGCGAGCAGGACGCCGCCGGCGGCGACCTGCGTCTGGTCGCGGCGCTCTCGCCCCAGGCGCAGACGCGCATCCAGGAGGGTGCGGTCCAGCAGAACATCACGATCCTGCGCAATCGCGTCAACGAGCTCGGCGTCGCCGAGCCGATCATCCAGCAGGCCGGCACCGACCGCGTCGTCGTCCAGCTGCCGGGGGTGCAGGACACCGCGCGCGCCAAGGACATCCTCGGCCGCACGGCGACCCTCGAGATCCGGATGGTCAACGACGACCCCGGCGCGCTCGACGCGGCGCGCGCCGGATCGGTGCCTTTCGGCAGCGATCTGCTCAGCGACCGCAACGGCCAGCCGGTGCTGGTGCGCAAGCAGGTCGTGCTGACCGGCGATCGCATCAGCGACGCGCAGTCCGGGTTCGATCAGCAGACCGGCGAGCCCGCCGTCCACGTCAACCTCGACCCCACCGGCGCCCGGATCTTCAAGGAAGTGACTCGCGACAACGTCGGCAAGCGGATGGCCATCCTGCTGATCGAGAAGGGCAAGTCCGAGGTCATCACCGCGCCGGTGATCCGCGAGGAGATCGGCGGCGGCCGCGTGCAGATCAGCGGCCACATGTCGTCCCGCGAGGCGAACGACATCGCGCTCCTGATGCGCGCCGGTGCGCTGGCGGCGCCGATGGAGATCGTCGAGGAGCGCACCGTCGGCCCGTCGCTGGGCAAGGAGAACATCACCAAGGGCTTCGACTCGGTCAAGTACGGCTTCCTCGTGCTCGCCGCGTTCATCTGCGTCTACTACATGCTGATGGGCGTGATCTCGACGATCGCGCTGGTCGTCAACCTGATGCTGCTGGTCGCGATCCTGTCGATGCTGCAGGCGACGCTGACGCTGCCCGGCATGGCGGCGATCGCGCTGACGCTGGGCATGGCGATCGACGCCAACGTCCTGATCAACGAGCGCATCCGCGAGGAGCTGCGCTGGGGATCGACGCCGCACGCGGCGATCCAGGCCGGCTACGAGCGCGCCTGGGGCACGATCCTGGACTCGAACGTCACGACGATGATCGCCGGCATCGCGCTGTTCGCCTTCGGCACGGGGCCGGTCAAGGGATTCGCCGTCGTCCACGTGCTGGGCATCCTGACCTCGATGTTCTCGGCGGTGTTCGTCTCGCGCGGCATCGTCGCCCTCATCTACGGCGGGCGCCGCAAGCTCGATCACATCTCGATCGGCCAGGTGTGGCGCCCGGCATCCAACGCGACGGCACCCGCGAAGTCCTGAGCGAAGCGCACCGCCCACAAGTCATCCGGATACGCGACCATGGAATTCTTCCGCATCTCGCGCGACATCCCCTTCATGCGGCACGCGCTGGTGTTCAACGTCATATCGTTGATCACCTTCATCGCCGCAGTCGCCTTTCTCAGCTTCCGGGGGCTCAATCTCGGCGTCGACTTCCGCGGCGGCACGGTGATCGAGGTGAACTACGGCCATGCGGTCGACTTCGGCAAGGTCCGCCAGGCGCTGGACAAGCTGGGCCTCGGCAGCGAGGCCTCCGCGCAGAGCTTCGGCGCATCGGACACCGCGCTCATCCGGCTGCCGCTGAAGGAAGGCGAGTCGAGCGCCAAGCTCTCCGACCGCGTGATGGGAGCGCTGAAGGCGGATGACCCGAGCGCCACGCAGCGCCGCGTCGAGTTCGTCGGCCCGCAGGTCGGCAAGGAGCTCTACCAGAACGGTGCGCTCGCGCTGCTGCTGGTGTCGTTCGGCATCGTCATCTACCTGGCGCTGCGCTTCGAATGGCGCTTCGCGGTGGCGGCGATCATCGCCAACCTGCACGACGTCGTCATCATCCTGGGCTTCTTCGCCCTCTTCCAGTGGGAGTTCTCGCTGCCGGTGCTGGCGGCCGTGCTCGCGGTGCTGGGCTACTCGGTCAACGAGTCGGTCGTCATCGCCGACCGGATCCGCGAGAACTTCCGCAAGATGCGCAAGGCGAGCGTCACCCATGTCATCGACAGCGCGATCACCAGCACGCTGTCGCGGACCATCATCACCCACGGCTGCACGCTGCTGATGGTGCTGTCGATCTTCTTCTTCGGGGGCGAATCGCTGCACTATTTCTCCCTCGCACTGGCGATCGGAATCTGCTTCGGCATCTACTCGTCGGCGCTGGTGATGGCGTCGCTGGTCATGTGGCTCGGCGTCTCCCGCGAGGACCTGGTCAAGCCCGACAGGAACCGCGGCATGGCCGGTGACAAGATCCTGCCGTAAGGCGAGTCTCCGCGGCGCCGCTTGCGCAGCACGCGGCGAGGAGCGGGCGCGATGACCGGGGCGGACTTCCTGCCGCACTGGCCACCCGCCGCCAACGGCTTCGTCGTCTTCGGGCTGCTGCTGCTCGCGGGGCTGCTCGGCGGCCGCCTCGCCGCGACGACGCGCGTCCTCCCCGCGATCACCGGCTACATCGCCACCGGATTCCTGCTCGGTCCGGGCGGACTGGGCTGGCTGGACGCGAGCGTGCTCGCACAGTCGCGGGTCATCGCCGAGTTCTCCCTCGGCCTGATCGTCTTCGACCTGGGCCGCAGGCTCGACCTCAAGTGGGCAAGCCACGACCGGTGGCTGCTTCCGACGGGGATCGCCGAAAGCCTCCTGTCGTTCGCCGCGATGTTCGCGCTGATGCATCTGGTGGGCGACATCGACACGCTCGAGGCCGCCGTCGCCTCCATGATCGGCATCGCGACCGCGCCCGCCGTCGTACTGCTGGTCACCAACGAGCTCAAGGCCGACGGCCCGGTGACGCGACGGATGCTGTGGCTCGTCGCCCTCAACAACATCATCGCGACCCTGGGGATCACCCTGCTGCTGCCATTCATCGAGGCGCGCAGCTCCGGGGCATCGTGGAATCCCGTCGCACGCGCGCTGTGGATCGTCGCCGGCTCGTTCCTGCTCGGCTATGTCGCGTTCCGGGTGTTCACTCTGCTCGCGCGGCTGATCGGCAAGTCGCCGGCCCCGCAGTTCATCCTGACCGTGGGCATGATCGTCGTCACCGTCGGCGCCGCCCAGGTCGGCCGCCTCTCGGTGCTGCTGGCCCTGCTGGTGCTGGGCGCCTGCGCGCGCAACCTCGACCGCGAGCACCGGCTGGTCGACGTCGATTTCGGGCGCGCGGCACAGCTGTTCTTCGTGGTCCTGTTCGTGCTGACTGGCGCCACGCTGCACCCGCACCAGTTCGGGGGGATCGCCTGGATCGGCCTTGCGTTCGTCCTCGCGCGCGGGCTCGGCAAGGCGCTGGCGCTGTTCGCGTTCGCCTGGCCGGCGCACATCTCCGCGCGCCAGGCCGCCTCCCTCGGCATCGCGTTGACGCCGATGACCGGGCTCGCGCTCGGCATGGCGCAGCCGATCTACGACATCGCGCCGGATTTCGGCGCGCGCCTTTCAGCGATCGTCGTCTCGGGCATCGCGATCCTCTACCTGCTCGGCCCGATCGCGACGCGCTTTGCGCTGATCCGCGCGGGCGAGGGCGAGCCCGCCGCGCGCGACTGAGGAAGCCCAGCCGATGCCCGCCCTCGAATTCGCGTCCTCCGATGCCCTGACCTTCGGCGTCGAGCTCGAGCTGCAGCTCGTCAACACCCGCGACTTCAACCTCGCGCCCGATGCCGACGACCTGCTGCGGCGCTCGACCCGCGAGGCCCCGCAGGGGGAGCTCAAGCCGGAAATCACCCAGAGCATGGTGGAGATCAACACGTCGGTGCATCGGCGCTATCCGGAGCTCCTCGCCGAATTGCGGGCGACGCGCGACGTGTTGACGAGGCATGCGCGCAAGATGAATGTCGCCATCGCCGGCGGCGGAACGCATCCGTTCCAGAAATGGAGCGAACGCAAGATCTACCCCACCGAGCGCTTCCTTTCCGTGTCCGAGAAGTACGGGTTCCTCGCCAAGCAGTTCACCGTCTTCGGCCAGCACGTGCACATCGGATGCGCGAGCGCCGACGACGCGGTCTACCTGAACCTCGCGCTGATCCGCTACGTCCCCCACTTCATCGCGCTCGCCGCATCGAGCCCGTTCTACCAGGGCGTCGATACCGCATTCGACTCGTCGCGGCTTTCGGTGGTGAACGCCTTCCCGCTGTCCGGCACGATGCCTTTCGTGCGCGACTGGGCCGAGTTCAACCGCTATTACGACCGGATGTTCGACCTCGGCATCGTCGCGAGCATGAAGGACTTCTACTGGGACATCCGGCCCAAGCCCGAGTACGGCACCGTCGAGATCCGCGTCTGCGACACGCCGCTGACCGTCGATCGCGCGGCCCAGATCGCCGCTTTCGCGCAGGCGCTGGCGAGCTGGCTGTGGGAAGCGCGACCGGAGATCTCGCCGGACATCTACCTGACCCACAGCTACAACCGGTTCCAGGCGTGCCGGCACGGCTTCGCCGGCACGCTGATCGACGTGGCGACCGGCGCATCCCGCCCTCTCGCCGACGACCTGCGCGAGACCCTGGACCGGCTCGCCCCGCATGCCGCAAGGCTCGGGTCCCAGGATGCGCTCACCGCACTGCACACGACCCTGTCGCAGGGCAACGATGCCACCTGGCTGCGCGGCCAGTTCGCCAGCACCGGCACGCTGACCGACATGGTTCGCAGGCAGGCAGCGCTGTGGGCGGGTTGAGGCGGCCATGCTGACGACCATCGTGTACTCGCTCCTCGCCCTCGACCAGACCGTCGCCAGCCTCGCAGGCAACTACGGCCCCTGGCTCTACGCCATCCTGTTCCTCGTGATCTTCGCGGAGACGGGATTCGTCGTGTTCCCGTTCCTGCCCGGCGACTCGATCCTGTTCATCTCCGGAACGGTCGTCGCGGTCGCCGGCCTCAACATCCACGTGCTCGTGCTCGTCCTCGCCCTCGCCGCGATCCTCGGCGACTCGGTCAACTACGGCGTCGGCCATTACATCGGGCCGAAGGTCTTCAGCGAGCCCGAATCGCGATGGTTCAAGCGCGAGTACCTGCTGCGCACGCAGGCGTTCTACGACCGCTACGGCGGCGTCACGATCATCATCGGCCGCTTCGTTCCGATCATCCGCACGTTCGCGCCCTTCCTGGCCGGGGTCGCGGGGATGCCCTATCGGCGCTTCCTGTCGTTCAACGTCATCGGCGGCGCGCTGTGGATCGGCCTGCTGGTGTACGCGGGTTACGCGTTCGGCAACATCCCCTGGGTGAAGGGCAACCTGTCGCTGATCGTCATCGCCATCGTCATCGTGTCGCTGATGCCGGCGGTGACGACGTTCGTCCGCGAGCGCCGCGCCAGCCGCGCCGCGGCGCGCAAGGCGCAGAGCGGGGACTGACGCACGATCGCCAGTCGAGGCGGGCCGCGTTTGATTGCACCTGAGTGCCACGCGTCAGCGGGCATGGCGCGTCCCCGCGCCTGACCGCATATCTGCGTTCCGGGCAACGGGCATGGCGCGTCCCCGCGCTCGAAGTGCGCAATCGCCGGCTTACGGGTCCCGGCGCGGCGTCGCTCGAGGACATCCTGACCTCGATGGTCCTGTCGGGCTCGCTAGCCGCGCCACCCGTGACGGCCGTCGCGCACACTCGCGCTCCACGCGCCATGCCCGCTGCCCTCGACACATTCGAAGCGGTCCGATCGGCGGCGATCCGATCGGCGGCGATCGTCGCGCAAATGGCACTGCTGCATCGATGGGCGCGAGGCGAAGGACTCTCGCTCGGGGCGCCTTTGGCGCAGTCGTCGCGAAGCGGGTGGGGCGGCAAGCGAGCCCGCCAGCGTCGTCGCGTTGCCGACGTACTCGAGCGCAGCCGCACCGGGACCCGCGCGACGACGGGATCTGCGCCAACGAAGCCCCGAAGCGAGAGCCCGTCGCCGCGCGCCTCACCTCGGAGATTTCGGATGCGGACGACGCCCCCGCGCGCGAGCGCGTCAGACCCGCTTCGCCAGCGCCTGCGCGAGCCCGACGTAGGTTGAAGGCGACAGCGCGAGCAATCGCGCCTTGGCGTCCGCCGGAAGCCCCAGCGTGCCGATGAATTCCCGCAGCGACTCCGCGGTCATCCCCGTCTTGCCGCGGGTCAGCGCCTTCAGTTGCTCGTAGGGCTCGGGCAGCCCGTAACGACGCATCACCGTCTGGATCGCTTCCGCGAGCACTTCCCAGTTCGCATCCAGATCGGCCGCAAGCCGCAGCGGATCGGCCTCGAGCTTGGCGAGGCCCTGGCGCAGGGACGCCCAGCCCAGCAGCGCATGGCCGAGCGCGACACCGAGATTGCGCAGCACCGTCGAATCGGTGAGGTCGCGCTGCCAGCGCGACACCGGAAGCTTCTCGGCGAGATGACGCAGCATGGCATTGGCCAGCCCGAGGTTCCCTTCCGAATTCTCGAAGTCGATCGGGTTGACCTTGTGGGGCATCGTCGACGATCCGACTTCGCCTTCGCGCATCCTCTGGCGGAAATAGCCGAGCGACACATAGCCCCAGATGTCGCGATCGAGGTCGATCAGCACGGCGTTCGCCCGCGCGACGGCATCGCAGTACTCGGCGATGCAGTCGTGCGGCTCGATCTGGGTCGTGTACGGATTGAACTCGAGACCGAGGCTGGTGACGGTCCGCGCAGCGAGCCTTTCCCAATCGACGTCGGGATAGGCGATGACGTGGGCGTTGTAGTTGCCGACGGCGCCGTTCATCTTGCCCTTGATCGGCACTCTGGCGAGCGCCGCGATCTGGCGCTCGAGCCGGGCGTAGACGTTGGCGACCTCCTTGCCCAGCGTCGTCGGCGTGGCCGCCTGTCCGTGGGTGCGCGAGAGCATCGGCAGCGCGGCATGCGCGTGCGCGAGCGCGCGCAGATCGGCGGCGACGGCCTCGAGCATGGGTACGAGTACCTTGTCCCGCGCCTCGCTCAGCGCGAGGCCGTACGACAGGTTGTTGATGTCCTCGGACGTGCACGCGAAATGGATGAACTCGGCCACCCGCGCGATCTCGGGAACGTCGGCGAAGCGTTCCTTCATCCAGTACTCGACAGCCTTGACGTCGTGATTGGTCTTGCGCTCGATCGACTTGACCCGCGCGGCGTCCGCAGGTGAGAACGACGCGCCGACCTCGGCGATGCGCGCCTTGGCGTCCGCCGAAAACGGCGCCACCTCGGGTATCGCGGGCTCCTCGGCGAGCGCCAGCAGCCACGCGAGCTCGACGCGAATCCGCTGGCGGATCAATGCGAACTCGGAAAACTGCTCGCGCAGCGCATCGACCTTGCCGGCGTAGCGGCCGTCGAGCGGGGAAAGCGCGGTCAAGCGTGCGTTCTCGGTGGCGTCCATCGTGTCGTGTCCGGCGTCCTGCAGCGTCGATCGAGTTTAGCACGCACGCGCAGCCCGACTGCGCGGTCCGGGGGCCCGCAGACACAGCGGGACAAGGGGGTCTGCCGACGCTGAATGAAGCGGCGCGATGCTATACTTTTCGCGTCTCCCGATCGCGCGTCCGAAGCGCCCACTCGTGCTGAAACTGATTGCCTCTCCGACCAGCCCCTACGCGCGCAAGGTGCGCATCGCACTCGCCGAGAAGAAGATCGAGTACCAGCTGGTCTACGCGTCTCCGATGGATCCGGGCAACCCGGTGCACGAGTGGAATCCGCTGGGCAAGCTCCCGGTGCTGATCCTCGACGACGGCACGCACCTGTACGACTCGCGGGTGATCGTCGAATACATCGATCTCGTGAGTCCGGTTTCGCGGCTGATCCCGGAGCCGGCGCGACAGCGAATCGCGGTCAAGAAATGGGAAGCCCTGGCCGATGGAGTGTGCGACGCGGCGGGCGCGATCGTCTCCGAGCGTCGGCGCCCCGAAGCCCAGCGCAGCAGCGAGTGGATCGACCGTCAGCGGCGCAAGATCGAGGAGGGAACGGCGGAACTGTCGCGGGAGCTGGGCGACCGGGCGTGGTGCTACGGCGAGGCGTGCTCGCTCGCCGACATCGCGACGGGCTGTGCCCTGGGCTACCTCGACCTGCGCTATCCGGAACTTTTGTGGCGCGACGCCTATCCGAATCTCGGCCGCCTTGCCGGGAAGCTCGGCAAGCGACCGTCGTTCGCCGACACCGCCCCGCCCGCCGCCTGACGGTGGCGCCGGGGCCAGAGCCGCCAAAAGGAGCCCCATGAGCTCGCAAAAAGCAAGCGCACGAGCCGCAGCGACCGCTGCCATCCTGACCCTGCTCTTCGCGGCCGGCGCCTGCGCCGCCGCCCCGGCCCAGGTCATCCACGTGAAGCTCCAGGATCCGTCGGCCGACCCGTCGGTCAAGCGCATGGAGATCGTCCTCGACCGCCATACGGTCAAGGCGGGTCGTGTCACGCTCGAAGCCGTCAACGAGTCGAAGTCCCTGGTGCACGAAGTCCTGGTGCTCCACGACCCGGGCAAGAAGCCGCTGCCCTACGATGCCGCGAATGCCGAAGTCAACGAGAACAAGATCCACTCGCTGGGCGAAGTCGGTGATCTGCCGCCGGGCCACTCGGGCAAGCTGACGCTGAACCTCAAGCCGGGCAAGTACCTGCTGTTCTGCAACGAGTCGGGGCACTACGCGGACGGCATGAAGACCGAGCTGACCGTCACGCGCTGACGCCTGCGCCGGGCGCGCAAGCGGGCCGGCAGGGCCGCCCGGCCCCGCGCTACAGCGCCTGCTTGAGCTGGTCGAGGATCGCCGGATTCTCGAGCGTCGACGTATCCTGCGTGATTTCCTCGCCCTTGGCGATCGAGCGCAACAGCCTGCGCATGATCTTGCCGGAGCGCGTCTTGGGCAGATTGTCGCCGAAGCGGATGTCCTTGGGCTTGGCGATGGGTCCGATCTCCTTGCCGACCCAGTCGCGCAACTGCTTGGCGAGCTCCGCCGCCTCGGCGCCGCCCGGGCGCGCGCGCTTCAGCACGACGAACGCGCAGATGGCTTCGCCCGTCATGTCGTCGGGACGGCCGACGACGGCGGCCTCGGCGACGATCGGGTTGGCCACCAGCGCCGACTCGATCTCCATCGTTCCCATCCGGTGCCCCGAGACGTTCAGCACGTCGTCGATGCGCCCCATGATCGTGAAATACCCGGTCTTGACGTCGCGGACCGAGCCGTCCCCTGCGAGGTAGAGCCTGCCACCGAGCTCCTCGGGGAAATACGACTTCGCGTAGCGCTCCGGATCACCCCAGATGGTGCGGATCATCGCCGGCCAGGGACGCTTGATCACCAGCATCCCGCCGTGACCGTTCGGCACGTCGTGTCCGGTCTCGTCGACGATCGCGGCCATGATTCCCGGCAGCGGCAGCGTGCACGACCCGGGCACCAGCGGAGTCATTCCCGGCAGCGGCGAGATCAGGTGGCCACCAGTCTCGGTCTGCCACCAGGTGTCGACGATCGGGCAGCGCTCGCCGCCGACGTTCTTGTAGTACCACATCCACGCCTCGGGATTGATCGGCTCGCCGACCGATCC
>JBLMVY010000028.1:0-11010 GCA_050256935.1 Candidatus Levyibacteriota bacterium
AGCTCAGGGCGCCGCTGGAGGGGATCTTCGCCGGTCGCACGTTCGCGCCCCTCTACGCGCAATGCAACGCGATCCATGCCGAGGTGCTGCGCAGCCGCGTGTTCATCGCGCTGCACATGCACGCCGGCGACGGCAACGTCCACACCAACCTGCCGGTCAATTCCGACGACTACGCGATGCTGCGCGAGGCCAACGCCGCGGTGGCCAGGATCATGGCGCTCGCGCGCTCGCTGGGCGGGGTGATCTCGGGCGAGCACGGCATCGGCATCACCAAGCTCGAGTTCCTGTCCGACGACGAGCTCGCGCCTTTCGCCGACTACAAGCGGCGCGTGGACCCCGAAGGCCGCTTCAACCGCGGCAAGCTGCTGCGATCAGGCGTCCTGCCCGCCGACCTGACCAACGCCTACACGCCGTCGTTCGCGCTGATCGGCCACGAGAGCCTGATCCTCGAGCAGAGCGCCATCGGCAGGATCGCCGACTCGATCAAGGACTGCCTGCGCTGCGGCAAGTGCAAGGCGCCCTGTGCGACGCACTCGCCGCGCGCGAACCTGCTCTACAGCCCGCGCAACAAGATCCTCGCCACGTCGCTGCTGACCGAGGCCTTCCTCTACGAGGAGCAGACGCGCCGCGGCGTATCGCTGCGCCATTTCGACGAGTTCGGGGACGTCGCCGACCACTGCACGGTCTGCCACAAGTGCTACAACCCCTGCCCGGTGGACATCGACTTCGGCGACGTGTCGATCGCGATGCGCAACCTGCTGCGGGAGGAAGGCAGGACGCGGTTCCGGCCCGGAACCGCGGCGGCGATGTTCTTCCTGACCGCGACCGATCCCGCGACGATCAGGCTCGCGAAGAAGGCGATGATCGACTGGGGCTACAGGGCGCAGCGCATCGCGCATCGGGTGGCCAGGCGCCTGGGCCTCGCGAGAGCGCAGACCGAGCACCCGCCGGCAACGACGGGCGCGACCACCGTCAGGTCGCAGGTCGTGCACTTCGTCAACAAGCCGATGCCGGCGGGCGTCCCCAAGCGCACGGCGCGCGCGCTGCTCGACATCGAGGACCCGGCGGTCATCCCGATCATCCGCGACCCCGCGAGGATGGACGACGACGCGGACGCGGTGTTCTACTTCCCCGGCTGCGGGTCGGAGCGCCTGTTCTCCCAGGTCGGGCTCGCGACCCAGGCGATGCTCTACCACGTCGGCGCCCAATGCGTGCTGCCGCCGGGCTATCTGTGCTGCGGCTACCCCCAGACCGCGGCGGGCAACCACGACAAGGGCCAGCGGATCATCACCGACAACCGCGTGCTCTTCCACCGGGTGGCCAACACCCTCAACTACCTCGACATCAGGACGGTGATCGTGTCCTGCGGCACCTGCCTCGACCAGCTGCAGAAATACGAGTTCGAGAAGATCTTCCCGGGCTGCCGGCTGCTCGACATCCACGAGTACCTGGTCGAGAAGGGCGTCGCCCTCGACGGCGCCCCCGGGGTGCGCTACATGTACCACGACCCCTGCCACACGCCGATCAAGGTTCACCAGCCGCTCAAGGTCGCCGCCACGCTGATGGGCGCCAGCGTCGCGCTGTCGGATCGCTGCTGCGGCGAGTCGGGGACGCTTGCGACATCGCGACCCGACATTTCGACGCAGGTCCGCTTCCGGAAGGAGGAGGAGATGCGCAAGGGCGCGGCGGCGCTGCGCGCCGACGGCTTCGATGGCGACGTCAAGGTCCTGACCTCGTGCCCGTCGTGCCTGCAGGGCCTGTCGCGGTTTTCCGACGACGCCGGCACCGATGCCGACTACATCGTCGTCGAGCTCGCCCGGCGCCTGCTGGGCGAGACCTGGATGGCCGACTACGTCGCCCGCGCGAACCGCGGCGGCATCGAGCGCGTGCTCGTCTGAGCCCGCTCGCCGGAACCCGAGCTCAGCCGAGAAGGCCTTGGGCCGCTTTCGGCCGGCGCGTTCAGAGCTTCTGCGCCGTCACCTCGGTGCAACCGGTCCAGACGACCTGCTGGAACGGATGGCCGTAGTAGTCCGCCGGGTTGCGCAGTATGGTGAATGCGCAGGCAGGTGTCGCGGAACCCTCGGCTGAATCGAACACCCAGCCGACGCCGGCGACGGCGTCGCCTTCGAAACCGCTGCCGCCGACGACGACATAAGTGCCGCTCAATGGATCCCAACCTCCGGCGCCGGTCCAGGCATCGTTCACCTGATGGTAGACGCCGTAGGGCAGTTCGGGACCGCCCTTGGAGCGCAGGAGCTGCGCGACGTCGGCCGTTGTCGACGATAGGAAGATCGTCGTCGTGACACTGCCTTCGCCGTTGTCGTAGACGCCCGGCTGATTGGGAAACGCCCAGCGGGAACCGGCGAGGAGGGCGGTGCGGGCCCGTGCTTCGTCCGGCGTTGCCGTCGGCACGCAGAACGCAATGCCCTCCTGGACGAAGCCCGCCGCGACGAGAACTGCGCGCTGCGCCGCGTGAGGAGTGTACGCGTGGTTCGGCGCGCCGTTGCGCCCGTTGTTGTACAGCCGGTACACCGGCACCGTTCCCGCAGCGCACTGGCCCTCCCCGTCGGGCATCGGTACGTAGAACGCAATGCCTTCATAGGTCCAGTCACGGTTGGCGGCGACGGCCCTGCACTCGGCCGTCGAGGCCGAATAGAAGTGGGTGGGTCGGGAAGCGAACGCCCCGGTGTAGTGGCGGCATACGGGAACGAGGCCGTCGCCGGGCGCATCGGAGACGCGATAGCGCAGGCCGGTCCGATACCACTGCCACTCGGTCTTCGCATCGAGGACCGCCATTTCGGCCGGGTCGGCGGTGACGAAGTAATGCTCGCTCGGGACGTGGTAATACTCGACGGCGGTGGCGTTCGCGGCCATTGTCGGCGCAGCGGGCAAGCTCGCGACCAGCGCCATTGTTGCCAGCGCGATATTGCGAATGCAGGTTCCCATGATGACTCCCTCGTTGTGGTTGGGCCTGCACGACGGGCCAGGCTTGATGGGGCTACGGGAGAATGCGAACTCGATTCCGTCCGCGCACGCTGGCCGCGGCGGCATCGAGCGCGTGCTCGTTCAGGCCGACGGGGTCAGGGCTTCGCCGCCGGGGCACGTTCGCTGCGCATGACGATGGCGGGGCGCGCCTTCACCGCTGCCGCGTGCAGCGTCGCGCGGCCGTCCTCGGCCGCCTGGGTGAATGCGGGAACCGCGGGAGACATGACGGCGGGACCCTCGCGGATCAGCCATGGCGTCGCGAGAAGCAGTGCGGCGTAGAGCGCTGCGACGGCCACGACGATCCGGGCCGGACGATCGAGCCTTGGCCAGGGAAAGAACCGAAGGAGCAGGTCCGCGATGCCGCGGTCGCGCAGGGTGGCGTCGGAATGGGGCTTCATGGTCGTGGCCTCTGTTCGTCGTGCGGGGGCCCGATGCTCCAAAAAAATCCGCGGCGGCACTTGGCCAGTCGGCGAGCAAATCGTCCTTTTGGGGTGCGCCGCCGCGGGCGGAGGAAACCGGGTCCCTGTTGCGCTGTCCGGATTTCGCCGTGCAACGCGAAATCCATGCTTCCGAGGCTAGTCGGTCGGCGGTGGTGGCGCACCGGAGGATTGCCCAGGACCGCGGTCGAAAAATCGCCTCGCGGGCGAGCGATCGCGCGCCCGCCCCGGTCGACCGGAAGCACGGCGAAGAACCTTGCCCGCCGCCCGCCCCTGCCGCGGCCCTTCTCCCGGACTGCAGCTTTCCGGCAGGCGCCACCTGCCGCCGGTCGGTTCGGTCCCCGGGGAACCTCGCAGGGCCGGCAGCCCATATGCTATAAGCATGAAATGTGCATCAATGCCGGGTTGATTGGCCTGACGGCGGTTCGTGGCCACGTCGGCGTGTTTTGCGGGAGGTCCCCATGCAGGAAGCAGCCCCGGCGCTGGCAGCGCCCGACGTGACCGACGAGGCTCCGGCCGCGGGTCCGGACCTGCCCAGGCTCGCGTGGACGGACGGCTCGGGTGCGGCGAAGTGGATGAAGACGCTCCCGCTGTCCGGGGTCGGACAGGCCTATGCCGCGCTGCTCGGGCAGTTGCGCGCGATGACCGCCGCCGACCTGCCGCCGCGGGAGCGGGCGACCATCGCCGAGCTCGCGCGCGACCCGGTGGCGCACCTGCACACCGAGCTCGCGCGCCGCTACGCCGGCAAGCCCCAGCCCGCGGGCGAGCGCGAGCGAGAGGCCGCCGACCAGGCGATCGCGCTGTGGCAGGCGCTGTGGGTCCAGTATTCGTCATGCCTCAAGCCGCTGCTCGAAGGCGACACCGAGCTGCAGGGCGTCAAGGCGAAGCTGCTGCAGCGCGCGCTCTACGTCGGCAAGCAGCTGGTGATCGTCCACGCGCTGGCGCGGCGCGTCGCCCCGCCCTCGCTGTGGCAGGAGCTGCATGCGTATTACCGCCTCACCGAGATGCTCGACTGCGCGACGGTGCGGGTCTCGGATCCGCTGATGCCGGATTCGGAGGGCCTGTCGTGCTTCTCGATGTACAGCCACGCGCTGCTGATCGCCCTGGCCGACCCCTATGCGCTGACGGTGCGGCAGATCGAGCTCGTCGACCGCTGGCTCGGGCAATGGGCGCGCAAGCTCTTCCCCTGCGCGCAGCAGCGGGAAGACGAAGGCGCGCTGATCCTCGTCGACCTCGAGGGGGAGCGTGGCGCGGTGCTCGCGAATGCGGCGCCCGGCACCCCGTCCCCTTCGATGCGCTTCGGCTATCCGGGGAAGCTCGCAACCAGCATCCGCGGACGGCTCAAGCGGCTCGCGAACGGCGCAAGCCCTGCCGACCTGGAGCTGGGCGACGACGTGTCGCAGGACGCCGCGATCGCCCTGCTCACCCACCTCGATGCGCACTGGCTGCAGGTTCCACGCAATCCCCAGCGCACCAAATCCCGTGCGCTCGACCTCGCGGCCGGTGGCACGCACGCCGCCTATTTCCGCGTCAGCGGGCATTCGTTCGCCGGCAAGGATCCCCTGGGGCGCGACAACGAGAATCCGACCAAATACCTTCAGGCGGTCGGCGGTGTCTCCGATTTCGACCGGCACCGGGAAGAGGCCGAGCGCAACTGGCCCTGGGAGAAGTGGTACGGGGCCGCCGAGTGGCGCGAAGCGGCGGTCAAGCACCCCGGCGCTACCCACTACGAGTGGTTCCTCGATCAGCTGGTGATCGTGCGCGAGGAAGGGCGGGTGCGCCTCGGCCATGTGTCGCGGCTCGCCGCAGAGAGCGAGGGGGATCTCTCGCTGTCGGTGCGGATCTGGGCGGGCGACCCGAAGGCGTACACGGTTCGCATGGTGAACCAGGATCGGACCGAGGATCCGCCGACGCCGGCGCTGCTGCTCTCCGGCACGCCCGAGGAGCCGTCGACCCTGGTCATGTCCCCGCGCGCGTTCAATGCGGGCCGCATCATGCGCATGGACGAAGTCGGCAGCCACCGCAGGTTCCGCCTGTTGCGCATCGTGCAGCGCGGCGCGGACTTCGAGCGCGTCGTGTTCGAGACGGTCGAGGACGACTGACCGCTCCTGCGCAGGCCGACGCGCGAGTCGGCGCGCCGGTCGACGCGCCGGTCGACGCGCCGGTCGACGATTCCCGCCCGGCGTCGTAAGCTCGCGGGGTCATGGCAAACCGACTCGCGGGCGCAACGAGCCCCTATCTGCGGCAGCACGCCAACAACCCGGTCGACTGGTACCCGTGGTGCGACGAGGCGCTCGCGCGCGCGAAGCGCGAGGACAAGCCGATCCTGCTGTCGATCGGCTACTCGGCGTGCCACTGGTGCCACGTGATGGCGCACGAGTCCTTCGAGGACCCCGGCGTCGCGGCCGAGATGAATGCGCACTTCGTCAACATCAAGGTCGATCGCGAAGAGCGACCGGACCTCGACCAGATCTACCAGACGGCGCAGGCGCTGCTGACGCGGCGCCCGGGAGGCTGGCCGCTGACGGCCTTCCTGACCCCCGGCGGAGCGCCGTTCTTCGCGGGCACCTATTTTCCCAAGCACGCCCGCCACGGCCTGCCCGGATTCCTGGAACTCCTCCCGCGGATCGCCGCCGCGTATCACGAGCAGGGCCCGGCGATCGCGGAACAGAGCGAGCGGCTCTCCGAAGCGCTGCAATCGCTGGAGCCCGCGGGCGCCACCACGCCGCTGCCCGTCGATGCGGGCGCCAAGGCGCTCGCCCAGTTCAAGCGGACGTTCGATGCGGTCGACGGCGGATTCGGGTCGGCGCCCAAGTTCCCGCACGCGACCGAGCTGGAATTCTGCCTGCGGGCGTCCAGGCAGCACGACGACGATGCCGCGCGTCGCGTCGTGAGCACGACCCTCTCCAAGATGGCGGCCGGGGGCATCGCCGACCAGCTCGGCGGCGGCTTCTGCCGCTACAGCGTCGACGCGCAATGGTCGATCCCGCATTTCGAGAAGATGCTCTACGACAACGCGGCGCTGCTCGCGCTGTACGCCGAGGCCGGGCGCGCGCTGCGCAACGACGGATTCGGCGCGGTTGCACGCGACATCGTCGGCTGGCTGGTGCGCGAGATGCGCGCACCCGACGGCGCGTGGTACTCGAGCCTCGACGCCGACAGCGAAGGGGAGGAGGGCCGCTACTACGTCTTCAGCCGCGAGGAGGCGCGCGCGGCGATGTCCGAGGCCGAGTGGGCGGCGGCCTCGCTGCATTACGGCTTCGACGGCCCGCCGAACTTCGAGCAGCGCGCGTGGCATCTGCGGGTGGCGGTCCCGCCGGAGGAAGTCGCGCAGCTGCTGGGGATCTCGCTGCCGGACGTGCAGACGCGCATCGTCGGCGCGCGCGCGGCGCTGTTCGCGGCACGCGAGAGGCGCGTTCGACCCGGTCGCGACGACAAGATCCTCACCGCCTGGAACGCGCTCGCGATCGGGGCGCTGGCGCGGGCCTCGCGCGCCCAGGACGAGCCCGCGTGGGCGGATCTGGCGCTCGCGTCCCTCGACACCCTGGTCGCCACCGCGTGGCGGGACGGAGTTCTCCATGCGACGCGACACGGCGGCGACGTCGCGCTCAACGCCTATCTCGACGACCACGCGTTCCTGCTCGCGGCGCTGATCGAGGTCATGCAGGCGCGTTTCCGCCGACGCGACCTCGAGCTGGCGCTCGCCATCGCCGACCGGCTGCTCGAGGGTTTCGAGGATCGCGAGCTCGGCGGGTTCTGGTTCACCAGCCACGATCACGAGCGCCTGTACCATCGGATGAAGCCCGCCCAGGACAACGCGACGCCGGCGGGCAACGGCGTGGCCGCGCAGGCGCTGATCGCGCTGGGTCACCTCACCTCCGAGCCGCGCTACCTCGAGGCGGCGGAGCGCACGCTGCGGCTGTTCGCGGGCGGCATCGCGCATTCGCCCAATGCGCATGTCTCGCTGCTGACGGCACTCGAGCGCGTCGAGCGTCCGCCCTCGACGCTGATCCTCTGCGGCGACGCCGCGCAGACGCGGGCCTGGCAGCGCGCCCTCGAGCGCGAATACCGTCCCGAGCTCTTCATCATCGACCTGGGCACGGGCGCGGATGCGCCCGCTTCGCTGCTGAAGGGCGCGCCTCCGGCCGAGGGAGCGGTCGCCTGGCTCTGCCAGGGCACGCAATGCCTTCCGCCGATCGCAAGCCTGGAGGCGATCGAGTCGGCGATTTCCGGTAATATTTCCGGCTTTCGTCCACTCTGACCCCCGATGGAGCTCCAATGACCAAGACCGCAACCGCGATCCTTGCGATCGCCTCGCTGACCGTCGCGTCGGCCGCCTTCGCCGACCAGCTCGAAGACATGATGAAGAAGAACGGCTGCGTCGCGTGCCACGCCGAGGACAAGAAGATCCTCGGCCCGGCCTACAAGGACGTCGCCGCCAAGTATCACGGCAACCCCAAGGCCGCCGCGATGCTCGAGGAGAAGGTCAAGAAGGGCGGTTCGGGCGTGTGGGGCCAGATCCCGATGCCGCCGAACTCCCAGGTCAGCGACGCGGACATCAAGAAGATGGTCGAGCTCATCCTGGCGCTCAAGAAGTAGCGGCGGGCCGCCGCGAGGGCGGGGCCCGGGACCGGCGGGCAGGATGCGGCGGCGTGTGATACGCTGCCTCCCGCGTGCAGGAGAGAGCATCGGCCGACCGCCGACGCCGCCGAAGGCGTAACCCCGAAACCGCTCAGGCAAAAGGACCGCACGCAGGACAGACACGATCTGGAGAGCGGCCGGCGCAGTCGATGCGCGGCCCACCGAAGGGGCACCCGGCAGCGCGGCCGCATCGCGCGGCCGCAATCTCTCAGGTAAAAGGACAGACGGGGGCGACGCGGAACCATCCGCGCCGTCCCCTTTTCCTTTGCACCGGGAGACATCGTGCTCAAGACCACGTCGCTCAATGCCATCCACCGCGCCGCCGGGGCGCGGATGGTCGATTTCGGCGGCTGGGACATGCCGGTCCACTACGGCTCCCAGATCGACGAGCATCACGCGGTGCGCCGCGACGCCGGGATGTTCGACGTCTCGCACATGCGCGTGGTCGATATCCACGGCACGCCGGCGGCGTCGCCGCGCGATTTCCTGCGCTACGCGCTCGCCAACAACGTCGACAAGCTGAAGACGCCGGGCAAGGCGCTCTATTCCTGCCTGCTCGCGCAGGACGGGGGCGTTCTCGACGACCTGATCGTCTACTTCCTGCGCGAGGATTGGTTCCGCCTGGTCGTCAATGCGGCGACCGCCGACAAGGACATCGCATGGCTGACCGCGCTCGCCGCCGCGCACGCGCCTGCGCTGCGCCTCGTTCCCCGCAGCGACCTCGCGATGATCGCGGTCCAGGGCCCGCATGCCCGCGAGAAGACCTGGCGCGCGATTCCCGGCAGCGAAGCGGCGAGCGCGCAGCTCAAGCCCTTCAATGCCGCAACGCTGTCGACCCCCGACCTGGGCGAGGTCTTCATCGCGCGCACCGGCTACACCGGCGAGGACGGCTTCGAGATCGTCCTGCCCGCGGTTCATGCCGCGACGCTGTGGCGCTCTCTCGTCGCGCAGGGCGTCGCGCCCTGCGGACTGGGCGCGCGCGACACGCTGCGGCTCGAGGCAGGAATGAACCTCTACGGCCAGGACATGGACGAAGGCGTGTCGCCGCTGGAGTCGGGGCTCGCCTGGACGGTCGATCTCGCGGCCGCGCGCGATTTCGTCGGCAAGGCCGCGCTGCTCGCCCATCCTGCGGCGCGCCAGCTGACCGGCCTCGTGCTCGCCGAGGCCGGCGGCGTCCTGCGCGCGCACCAGGTCGTCCACACCGCCGCCGGCGAGGGCGAGATCACCAGCGGCACGTTCTCGCCCACGCTGCGGAAATCGATCGCGCTCGCGCGCCTGCCCGCCGCCGTGGCACCCGGAGACAGCGTTCACGTCCAGGTCCGCGACCGGCGTCTCGCCGCGCGCGTGGTGAAGCCGCCTTTCGTCCGCAACGGCCAGATCCTCGTCCAGTGAAGTCCAAGGCCCATCCTCCGGGAGTCCAGCGATGAATGTTCCTTCAGATCTCAAGTATGTCGACAGCCACGAGTGGATCCGCGCCGAGCCCGACGGCACGGTGACCATCGGCATCACCGACCATGCGCAGGCGGCGCTGGGCGATCTCGTCTATGTCGAGCTGCCCAAGCCCGGCCGCAAGCTGGCGGCAGGCGAGGCCTGCGCGATCGTCGAATCGGTGAAGGCGGCGAGCGACGTCTACGCGCCGCTGTCGGGCGAGGTCGTCGTCGCCAACGACGCGCTTTCCGGCACGCCGGAAGCGGTCAACCAGGATGCCTATGCCGCCTGGCTGTTCCGGCTGAAGCCCAGCGATCCCGCGCAGCTCGCGTCGCTGCTCGACGCGGCCGCCTACGCGAAGCTGATCGCCGAATCCTGACCCCCTTGCGCGGTCGCGACCCCCTGTGCAGGAGGGGCGGAGCGCGCCGCGGAGCGAGCGCATGAACGAGAATCCAGCACCCATCGCGTCCCTCGCGGCGCTCGAGGACCGCGGCGCATTCATCGCGCGCCACGTCGGCACCAGCGCGCAGGACCAGGACGCGATGCTCCGCGCGCTGGGGTACGCGACCCGCGACGCCCTGATCGACGCGGTCGTCCCCGAAGCGATCCGGCTGCGCGAGCCGCTGCCGCTGCCCGGCCCGGTCGACGAGGCCGCGGCCATCGCGCAACTGCGGACGATGGCCTCGCGCAATCGCCTGCGGAAGTCGCTGATCGGACAGGGCTACTACGGCACCCACACGCCCGGCGTCATCCAGCGCAACGTGCTCGAGAATCCGGCCTGGTACACCGCCTACACGCCCTACCAGGCCGAGATCTCCCAGGGCCGGCTCGAGGCGCTGGTGAATTTCCAGACGATGGTCTGCGACCTGACTGCGATGGAGATCGCCAACGCGTCGATGCTCGACGAGGCGACCGCCGCGGCCGAGGCGATGACGCTGCTGCGGCGCGTCTCGACCTCGACGAGCAAGCGCTTCTTCGTGGCCGACGACGTGTTTCCCCAGACGCTCGACGTCGTGCGCACGCGGGCGAAGCCGCTGGGCATCGAGGTCGTGACCGGACCCGCGGTCACGGCAGCCGACGCACAGGCCTACGCCGTGCTGCTGCAGTATCCGGGGGTCGACGGGCAGCTGCGGGACTGCGCCGCGCTGAGCGCGGCACTGCACGCGCAGGGGGCGCTGGTCGCCGTCGCCACCGACCTGCTGGCGCTGACGCTGATTGCTCCGCCCGGGGAATGGGGCGCCGATGTCGCGATCGGGTCGTCGCAGCGCTTCGGCGTGCCGATGGGCTATGGCGGGCCGCATGCCGCATTCATGGCCACGCGCGACGCGTTCAAGCGTTCGCTGCCGGGACGCCTGGTCGGCGTATCGGTCGACGCCGCGGGCCGCCCGGCCTACCGCCTCGCGCTGCAGACGCGGGAGCAGCACATCCGTCGCGAGAAGGCCACGTCGAACATTTGCACGGCGCAGGTGCTGCTCGCGGTGATGGCGAGCATGTACGCGGTCTATCACGGCGCCGAAGG
>JBLMVY010000029.1:0-7617 GCA_050256935.1 Candidatus Levyibacteriota bacterium
CCGCACATGGTGATCCCGCTGTTCGTCGGGCGCCCGAAGTCGATCAAGGCGCTCGACGTCGCGATGGATTCCGGCAAGCACATCCTGCTCGTCGCGCAAAAGCAGGCGGCCAAGGACGACCCGGTCGCGGAGGACCTCTACGACATCGGCAGCGTGGCGACGGTCCTGCAGATGCTGAAGCTGCCCGACGGCACGGTGAAGGTGCTGGTCGAAGGCACCCAGCGCGCCCGCGTCCTCGGGGTCGACGAGCTCGGCGAGTACCTCGCCGCCCGGGTGCAGCCGATCCCCGGCGAGCCCGGCCCCGCGCACGAGGTCGAGGCGATGCGGCGCGCGCTGCTCACCCAGTTCGACCAGTACGTCAAGCTCAACAAGAAGATCCCGCCCGAGATCCTGACCTCCATGTCCGGCATCGACGACGGCGGCCGCCTGGCGGACGCCATCGCCGCCCACCTGCCGCTGAAGCTCGAGCAGAAGCAGCAGATTCTGGAGATGAGCGATGTCGCCAAGCGGCTCGAGCACCTCCTCGGCCTGCTCGAAGGCGAGGTCGACATCCTCCAGGTCGAGAAGCGCATCCGCGGCCGCGTCAAGCGGCAGATGGAGAAGAGCCAGCGCGAGTACTACCTGAACGAGCAGGTGAAGGCGATCCAGAAGGAGCTCGGCGAGGGCGACGAGAACGCCGACCTCGAGGAGATGGAAAAGAAGGTCAAGGGCGCGAAGATGTCGCGCGAGGCCGAAGCCAAGGCGATGGCCGAGCTGAAGAAGCTCAAGATGATGTCGCCGATGTCGGCCGAGGCCACCGTCGTGCGCAACTACATCGACACGCTGCTCGCGCTGCCGTGGCGCAAGAAGAGCAAGATCAGCAAGGACCTCGCGAACGCGGTCAAGGTGCTCGACGCCGACCACTACGGTCTCGAGAAGGTCAAGGAGCGGATCGTCGAGTACCTGGCGGTCCAGCAGCGCGTCGACCGCCTGAAGGCGCCGATCCTGTGCCTGGTCGGGCCGCCGGGCGTGGGCAAGACCTCGCTCGGCCAGTCGATCGCCAAGGCGACCGGGCGCAAGTTCGTCCGGATGAGCCTGGGCGGCGTGCGCGACGAGGCCGAGATCCGCGGCCATCGCCGCACCTACATCGGCTCGATGCCCGGCAAGATCCTGCAGAACATGAGCAAGGTCGCCGTGCGCAATCCGCTGTTCCTGCTCGACGAGGTCGACAAGATGGGCCAGGACTTCCGCGGCGACCCGTCGTCGGCGCTGCTGGAGGTGCTCGATCCCGAGCAGAACAACACCTTCGTCGACCACTACGTCGAGGTCGAGTACGACCTCTCGGACGTGATGTTCGTCGCCACGGCGAACACCATGAACATCCCGGCGCCGCTGCTCGACCGGATGGAGGTCATCCGGCTGTCCGGCTACACCGAGGACGAGAAGATCGCCATCGCCAAGCAGTACCTGCTGCCCAAGCAGATCAAGGGCAACGGCCTCAAGGCCGAGGAGTTGCACGTCGCCGAGAGCGCGCTGCGCGACATCGTCCGCTACTACACCCGCGAATCGGGGGTGCGCAGCCTCGAGCGCGAGATCAGCAAGATCTGCCGCAAGGTGGTCAAGGGCCTGCTGCTGAAGGAGAGCGAGGGCAAGGCGCGCAAGGCGCGGGGACCGGTCGACGTCAATTCCAAGAACCTCGACAAGTACCTCGGCGTGCGGCGCTACACCTACGGCATCGCCGAGCGCCGGAACCAGGTCGGCCAGGTGACCGGCCTTGCCTGGACCGAGGTCGGCGGGGACCTGCTGACCATCGAGGCGGTCGCGCTGCCGGGCAAGGGCAAGACGACCTCCACCGGCAAGCTCGGCGAGGTGATGAACGAATCGATCGCCGCGGCGCTGTCGGTGGTGCGCCACCGCTCCAAGCAGCTCGGGATTCCGGTCGATTTCTACACCAAGACCGACCTGCACGTGCACCTGCCCGAGGGCGCCACGCCCAAGGACGGGCCGTCCGCGGGGGCGGCGATCGTGACGGCGATGGTGTCGATCCTCACCGGCATTCCGGTGCGCTGCGACGTCGCGATGACCGGCGAGATCACGCTGCGCGGCGAGGTGCTGCCGATCGGTGGCCTCAAGGAGAAGCTGCTGGCGGCGGGACGCGGCGGGATCAAGACGGTGCTGATCCCCGAGGAGAACGTCAAGGATCTGGCCGAGATTCCGGACGAGATCAAGAATCGCCTCGACATCCATCCGGTGCGCTGGATCGAGCAGGTGCTGGAGCAGGCGCTCGAGCGCCAGCCGGCGCCGGCAGAAGCCGAGGCCGACAAGCCGGAACCCGCGGCGGTGCCGCCGACGGCGGCCAGCGACGACAAGCCGGCGGTCATCAAGCACTGACCGGCCGCCCGTGCGCGTCGGCGGGCCGGCGGGCGATCGGTCGCCCGCCGGTGTTGCACGCGGCAGCCGTTGCCTCGCGCACGTACGTCGCGCGAGTCTTGACACCCGGAAAACGCGAGGGATATAAGAACCCGTGCGAGCGCCCTGCGTGCCCTCGCAAGCCCCGGTTTTTCGCGATTCGGGTCGCGCCTGTTCTCACCGGCGCGGCCGCCCTGTTCCCAGAAAGGATCTTCCCGTGAACAAAGCCGAAATGATCGATGCGATCGCCCGCCACGCCGACATCTCGAAGGCCGCCGCCGGGCGTGCGCTCGACGCCACGATCGGTGCGATCCGGACCTCGTTGCGCAAGGGCGACATCGTGACCCTCGTCGGTTTCGGTTCGTTCTATGTCGGCAAGCGCAGCTCGCGTGCCGGCCGCAACCCGCGCACCGGCGCGGCGATCAAGATCAAGGCGGCGAAGGTCCCCAAGTTTCGTGCTGGAAAAGCCCTCAAGGATGCGTTAAACTGATGAGCTTCGCAGCGCGCGGAGCGGGTTTCCGGTTCCGGGTGCTTAGCTCAGCGGTAGAGCGTCGCCCTTACAAGGCGAATGTCGGCGGTTCGATCCCGTCAGCACCCACCACCTGACGGGTCGCTCGGCGGGAACGGAAGCGTCGGCAGCGCGATGGAGTTCGAGGAGTGGTAGTTCAGTTGGTTAGAATACCGGCCTGTCACGCCGGGGGTCGCGGGTTCGAGTCCCGTCCACTCCGCCAAGATTCGGATATCCAGGGGCGAACGCGAGTTCGCCCTTTTTTCATGATCCACTGACCGCGCGCGGCCGCGTCGCGCCAACAGGGCACCCATGTTCGATCTACTCCACAAGCACAAGAACTTCGCCCAGATCGTGCTGGCGTTGGTCACGCTGCCGTTCGCGTTCTTCGGAGTCGACTACTACTTCCGCGGCGGCGACGCGGCCAAGGCGGTGGCGACGGTGGGCGGCAGCAAGATCGAGCAGTCCGAATTCGACAACCTGCTGCGCGAGCAGCAGGCGCGGATGCGCCAGGCGCTGGGCAGCCGCTACGACCCGGCGCTGGTCGACACGCCGGCGGTGCGCTATGCGCTGGTCGATCAGCTGGTGAACCAGCGCCTGCTCGAAAACCGCGCGAACGCCGAGCACTTCCGCGTCAGCGACGGACAGCTGCGTCAGTTCATCGCCGCGCTGCCCCCGTTCCAGGACGACGGCAAGTTCTCCGCGATCAAGTACAACGAGGTCCTGGCGGCGCAGGGGATGTCGCCGCTGATGTTCGAGCAGCGCGTGCGCGGCGAGCTTCAGTTGTCGCCGCTGCAGGACCCGATCGTCGCCGCGAGCTTCGCGCCCGAGGCATCGGTGCGGCATTTCCTCGCGCTGGCGGACCAGACGCGGGAGGTCGCGGTCGCGTCGGTCGCTGCCGCACCGCTGGAGAAGTCGGCCAGCGTCACCGACGCCGAGGTCAAGGCGTACTACGACAAGAATCCCTCGGCCTTCCAGACGCCCGAGGTCGCCAGGATCGAATACCTGACGCTGTCGCAGGACGCGCTCGCCGCGCAGGTCAAGATCGACCCGGCCGCGGTCCGGCAGGCCTACGACGCGAACGCCAGGCAGTACACGACCGCCGAGGAGCGGCAGGCCTCGCACATCCTGATCGCGGTCAAGCCCGACGCGACGCCCGCCGAGAAGGCCGCCGCGAAAGCCAAGGCGACGGCGCTGCTCGAGAAGGCGCGCGCGAATCCCGCCGACTTCGCTGCGCTGGCCAAGGAGAACTCGCAGGATCCGGGCTCGGCCGCGCAGGGCGGCGACCTGGGATCGTTCGCGCGCGGATCGATGGTCAAGCCCTTCGAGGACGCGGTGTTCGCAGCCAGGGTCGGCGACATCGTCGGGCCGATCGAGACCAATTTCGGCTACCACATCATCAAGGTGACCGGCATCACGCCGGCCCACGTCCAGTCGTTCGACGAGGTCAAGGGACGCATCGAAGCCGAACTGCGGCGCGAGAAGGCGACGCAGCAATTCGCCTCTTCGGCCGAGCAGTTCCAGAATCTGGTCTACGAGCAGGCGGATTCGCTTGCAGGCGCCGCCAAGGCGCTCGACCTCAAGGTCGAGACGACGCAGTTGCTGACGCGGGCGCAGATTCAGCAGCTCGCGCTGGGCAATCCCAAGTTCGTGCAGGCGCTGTTCTCACCCGATTCCCTGCAGGCCAAGCGCAACACCGAGGCCATCGAGGTTGCGCCCAACACGCTGATGGCCGGGCGCATCCTCGAGTACAAGCCCGCGACGCTGCGTCCTTTCGCCGACGTCCAGGACGAGATCCGCAAGCTGCTGACCCACCGCGCCGCGGCTGCCCTGGCGCAGAAGGCGGGCGAGCAGAAGATCGCGCTGCTCGAGCAGGGCAAGACCGATGCTGCGACCGGGCTCGCGTTCGGCAAGACGATCAGCGTCAGCCGCAGCGCCCAGGCCAAGCTTCCGCCTGACGCGCTGAAGGCGATCTTCGAGGCCGATGTGCGCAAGCTGCCGGCCTACGTCGGCGTGGCGGATGCCGGCGGCGATTTCTCGATCTACCGGATCGACAAGGTCGTCGACGCGCCGGCGCCGGATGCGGCCAAGCTCGCGAGCGCGGGATCGGCGGTCGGCGGCGAGATCGGGCGCGAGCTGATGAGCGCCTATCTGGCGAGCCTGCGGGCAGGCACCGAGGTGAAGATCAATCAGACGGCGCTGGAGAAGAAACCGGAGCAGTGACTGCGGGCTCAGCTCCCGCACTTGTTGTCGCGCATCCAGGCGGTGAGGCGCTCGCGTTCGCGCGCCAGCGCCGCATCGTCCATCGCCTCGCGCTCGCCCTTGGCGTTGTAGCGGTAGATCGTGACCTGCGACTCGGCAAGCGAGCGCAGGTTGGATCGCGCCTGCTCGCAACCCTGGTTGCGCTGCTCGGTGGCGGCGCGCTCCTTGTCGGACTTGGCGAGCGCCTGGGCCTGATCGGTCTGCCGCTTGCGGAAATCGGCTTCCTGCTGTGCGAGCTCCTTCGCGGCGTTCGGGTTGGCCGGGGGTGGGGCCGCTCGCAATTGTTGGGCCTTGATCTCGGGGGGCGGGGGCTGGTCCGAATAGATGACGCGACCCTGCGCGTCGGTCCATTTGTAGAGCGCCGCCGCTGCGTTCCCGGCACCGGCCAGCGCCAGCGCGAGCAGCAGGACTGCGGATGCGGGGTGTCGGTCCATGGGGTTTCCGCCGTTTTTATGACATTGGCAAGTTACCGCCCAAGGGTCGCCCGCGTCAATCGGCCAGGCGGCGAAATGCCTGAAAGGGCGCCGACGGTGTCTCGATTCCGGCAGCGCCGGGCGCCGTCCGCCCGGCGACGCCCCGCGGTCGCGCCGTTGCACGCAGCGGTCCGGGCGCGGATGGACGCCGGTATAATCGACTTTTGCGCACAGGAGAAAATATGCGTGTCGTCCGCAAGGCGCTGACGTTCGACGACGTACTTCTCGTTCCCGCACACTCGCTGGTCGTTCCCCGCGACGTCTCGCTCGCGACCCGCCTGACCCGCACGATCACCCTCAACGTGCCATTGCTGTCCGCGGCGATGGACACGGTCACCGAGGCGCGGCTCGCCATTGCGATCGCGCAGGAAGGGGGACTCGGCATCATCCACAAGAACATGACGCCGGCGCGGCAGGCGGCCGAGGTCGCCAAGGTCAAGCGCTTCGAAAGCGGCGTCGTCAAGGACCCGATCACCATTCCGCCGTCGATGTCGGTGCGGCAGGTGCTTGCGCTCACGCAGCAGCACCGGATCTCCGGGCTTCCCGTCGTCTCCGGCAAGCAGGTCGTCGGCATCGTCACCAACCGCGACCTGCGGTTCGAGACCAACCTCGACCAGCCGGTGTCGAACATCATGACGCCGGCCGACAGGCTGGTGACGGTCCCCGAGGGCACCGAGCTCGAGGCGGCCAAGGCCCTGATGCACCGGCACCGCCTCGAGCGGGTGCTGGTCATCAACCCCGAGCGCGAGCTGCGGGGCCTGATCACCGTCAAGGACATCCTGAAGTCGACCGAGCACCCCAGCGCGTCCAAGGACGAGCACGGCCGCCTGCGCGCCGGCGCGGCGGTCGGAACCGGAGGCGACACCGAGGAGCGGGTCGAGGCGCTGGTGGCTGCCGGCGTCGACGTCGTCGTCGTCGACACCTCGCACGGGCATTCGCAGGGCGTGCTCGACCGCGTGCAATGGATCAAGAAGCGCTTCCCGCAGGTCCAGGTGATCGGCGGGAACATCGCGACTGCGGCGGGAGCCAAGGCGCTGGCCGATCACGGCGCCGACGCGGTGAAGGTCGGCATCGGCCCGGGATCGATCTGCACCACGCGCATCGTCGCCGGCGTCGGCGTTCCGCAGATCACCGCGATCCAGGACGCTCTCTCGGGTGTCGGGTCGATGGACATTCCGCTGATCGCCGACGGCGGCATCCGCTGGTCGGGGGACATCGCCAAGGCAATCGCCGCGGGCGCCTCCGCGGTCATGCTCGGAAGCCTGTTCGCCGGCACCGAGGAAGCGCCCGGGGACATCGAGCTCTACCAGGGGCGCTCGTACAAGAGCTATCGCGGCATGGGCTCGATCGGCGCGATGCAGCAGGGCAGCTCCGATCGCTACTTCCAGGATGCCGAGGGTGAGGGTGCGGCCGAGAAGCTGGTGCCTGAAGGCATCGAGGGACGCGTGCCCTACAAGGGTGCGCTGTCGCCGGTGATCCTCCAGCTGATGGGGGGCCTGCGCGCCGCGATGGGGTATTGCGGCGCGGCGACGATCCGCGACCTTTCCACCCGCGCCGAATTCGTCGAGATCACGTTCGCCGGGGTGCGGGAGTCGCACGTGCACGACGTGCAGATCGTCAAGGAAGCGCCGAATTACCGCGTCGAATAGCCGATGGCTGCCGCTTCGCATTCGAAGATCCTGATCCTCGACTTCGGCGCGCAGTACACGCAGCTGATCGCGCGCCGGCTGCGCGAAACCGACGTCTACTGCGAGATCCATCCGTACGACGTCGGAGACGCCTTCATCCGCGATTTCGGCGCCCGCGGGATCATCCTGTCGGGCGGGCCGATGAGCGTCACCGAGGGCGACACGCCGCGTGCCTCCGAGGCGGTCTGGTCGGAGGGGGTGCCGGTGCTGGGCATCTGCTACGGCATGCAGACGATGGCCGCGCAGCTGGGCGGCCGCGTCGAGCCGGGACGCGTGCGGGAGTTCGGGCACGCCGAGG
>JBLMVY010000030.1:0-10862 GCA_050256935.1 Candidatus Levyibacteriota bacterium
CGATGACGTTCTCGGCACCGAGGAAATCCGGTGCGGCGAGCAGGTGGATGTGCAGCGCGTGGCTCTGGATCCACTCCCCGCAGTACATCGCCCGGCGCAGGTCGGCCACCCAGTCGCCGACCTCGATGCCGAATGCGCGCTCCAGCGCCTGGACCGCGGTCATCTGGTAGGCGACCGGGCAGATCCCGCAGATGCGCGCGACGATGTCCGGCACCTCGGCGTGGCTGCGACCTTCCAGCAGCTTCTCGAACAGGCGGGGCGGCTCGTAGATGCGCAGCCTCAGGTCGCTGATGGCGCCGTCGCGGATGTCCACCTCGAGCGCACCCTCGCCCTCGACGCGCGCCAGCACCGGCACGCGGATTCCGACGCGCCGCTCGTCAGCCATGCCTGTCCGGACCGAGTTCGCCGCCGACGTCGCGGAATTCGGGCGCCTGGCTGGTGATCAGGTGGAAGCGCGCCGCGGCCGCTTCGCGCGCAAGACCCAGGGCCTCGAACCTGCGCGACAGCGACGCGGCATTGACGTTCTCGGCCGGCCCGTAGCACGCGTAGCAGTCGCGGCCGAAAGAAGGGCAGATCGCCCCGCAGCCGCTGCGCGTCACCGGGCCCATGCAGGGAACACCGCGCGTGACCATCACGCACACGTTGCGCAGCCGCTTGCACTCCATGCACACCTTGTCCTGCTCCTCGAGCGGGACCACGCCCGACAGCAGCGATCGCAGCACGGCCTGCACCTGGCTCCCGCTCACCGGACATCCCGAGAGCTCGAAATCCACCTTGACCTCGGCCGCAATCGGCGTGACGCGCGCGAGCGTGCTTACGTACTGCGGGCTGGCGTACACGCCGGCCACCCACTGCTGCGTGTCGTGCAGATTGCGCAACGCCTGGATGCCCCCCGCCGTCGCGCAGGCACCGATGGTGACGAGATAGCGCGCGCAGGCGCGCACGCGCCGGATGCGCTCGACGTCCTCGCGGGTCGAGATGCTGCCCTCCACGAACGCGACGTCGACCTCGGCACCCGGATCGACGGGTCCCGCTTCGGCGAAATGGGTGAACTCCACCCGCTCCGCGAGCTCGAGCAGGGCCTCGCCGAGGTTGAGGAATGCGAGCTGGCAGCCATCGCAGGAGCTGAACTTGTGGACTGCAATCCGCGGCTTCTCCTTGGTCACGTCAGACCCTCCGCAGCCTGCGCCTCATCTCAGACGCCTCGCCTGCCGAGCAGCGGCTTGACCCGGCTGTAGGTGAATACCGGCCCGTCGCGGCATATGAATTCGGCGCCGAACTGACAGTGACCGCAATGCCCGACCGCACACTGCATGTTGCGCTCCATGCTGAGCCAGATGTCGTCCTCCTGCACGCCGCGCGCCACCAGGAGGCGCGCGGCGGCGACCATCATCGGCTCGGGGCCGCAGAGCATCACCACGGTGCCCGACGTGATGTCGACGCGGTCGAACACCTCGGTCACCTGGCCCAGATGGTACGGCCACAGGGGACCCCCTTCGTCGGCGGCGATCAGCACCTGCACCCGCGGCAATCCGCGCCAGTAGTCGTAGCGCTCGCGCCAGATCAGGTCCTCGGCGTGCTTCACCCCCTGCACGATCGTGAGCCTGCCGAAGCTCTGGCGCCGCAGAAGGATGTAGTTGATGACGGCGACCACCGGCGCACACCCGAGTCCCCCGGTCACCACCAGCACGTCGCGTCCCGAGACGCGTTCCAGCGGCCAGCCGCGGCCGAACGGGCCTCGCAACCCCAGCCCGTCTCCCGGACGCAGCTTCGCCAGGCCGTTGGTCACGCGGCCGAGTGCGCGGATCGTGTGATCGAGCAGGTCCGGGCCGTGCGGATCGGAAACGATGGAGATCGGGACTTCGCCGACGCCGTACAGATAGACCATGTTGAACTGGCCCGGCGCGAACCGAAACGCGCTGCGCAGCGCAGGGTCGGTCAGCCGCAGGCGCAGCGTGAAGATCGACGGCGACTCCTGCACCCGTTCGACCACTTCGGCGTCGCGTGGCAGGTAGGGATTCATGACGGCTGCGCGCAGATCGCGGCGGCCTCCTCGGTGATGTCGATGCCGACGGGACACCATGCGATGCATCGCCCGCATCCGACGCAACCGCTGCGCCCGTACTGGTCGTGCCAGGAGCCGAGCTTGTGGGTGAGCCACTGGCGGTAGCGCGACCGGGTGTCGGGCCGGACGACAAATCCGTGCAGGGAGCTGTGCCCGCGCGCAAAGCAGGAATCCCATTCGCGCAGGTGTTCCGACGCGCCGCCGCCGAGCGCCGGCGCGTCGTGCTCGGAGTGACAGAAGCAGGTCGGGCACACCGCGCTGCAGTTGCCGCAGGACAGGCAGCGCTGCGCGACATCGTCCCAGCGCGGGTGCTCGAAGCCGGCCCATAGGGCATCGCGCAGGTTGCGCGACGGCAGTCCGCGGGTCTGCGCCGCTGCGGCTCGCTCGCTCTCCGCCCGTGCGAGCTGCAGCTGCGCCTCATCCGCGGGCGTGATCGCGAGGCTCGCCAGCAGTTCGCGGCCGGGCGCGCTGCCCGCGTGCGCGACACACCCTTCGTCCAGTTCCTGGAGCAGGATGTCGTAGCCCTGCGCAGGCCGCGGCCCGTCCCCGGTGGATGCACAGAAGCACGTGGCAGCCGGATGCGAGCACCCGACGGCGACCACGAACAGCTTCTCGCGTCGACGCGCGTAGTACGGATCGGCGTAGGCTGCCTGCAGGAAATGCCGATCCTGCAGCGCGAGGGCCGCGAGGTCGCACGCGCGCACTCCGATCACCGCGACCGGCTCGACCTCGTCCGGTTGCTCGCGGAACTGGAGCGACCCGTCATCGCCGCGCACGACGCGCCACAGCGGCTGGCGCGGCGCGAAGAGCAGCGGCTTGAGGGCCTGAGCGCCGTTGGCCCAGGCGAAGCGTCGTCCCGAACCCGAGCGATCGAGGGTGTAGCGCCCGGGAGCCTGCACGTCGTGCACGCCTACCGGCAGATCGGCCACGTTCGTCAGCACATCGTAGACGATCGCGCCATCGCGCACCCGCGGGCCGACGCAGCGGCGACCCGACGCGCGCAAGGCCTCGACCAGCTCCTGAAGTCGATCGCGCGGCAGCCAGAGCGCCGCGGCTGTCTCGGACATGAACACGACCCGCCGTGTTTGCGCCGCGGCAATGACGAAACCCCCGCGGTCCGGCACGGTCCGATACCAAGGCAAGGTGTTCCGCTCCGACGGCCTTCCCATCATAAACGCGCGAGCCGTCGGCGAGAACGCGGAACCGTGACCCGGCCGCAAGATTGATCTCGATCAATCCTCGTGCGGGTTGCGTCTGGCGGGTCCTAAGGTCAGGGAGTAGCGTAGCCGAGGTCGATCACGGGTCGCCATGTCCGAACACCAGAACGCCATGAATGAGGGCATTCAAGTGACCGCCGCCGGCGGGGCGCGCTACGCGACCTCCGGGATGGCCCTCCCCGCGCTGGTGATGGGGATCGGCAACGTGCTGCAGGGCGACGACGGCGTGGGCGTGCATGCGATCCGCAGGCTGCAGGCAAACCTGACAGGCTGCGACGGCCTGATCCTCTGCGATGCGGGCACCCTGGGCACGACACTGCTGGTCGAAATCGAGCAGGCGGAACGCCTGATCCTACTCGACGCCATGCGCATGGCGGCGCCGCCGGGAACCGTGCGCTGCTTCGTCGACGCTGACATGGACCGCTGGCTGCGGCGCGTCAAGGCCGGCAGCGTGCACGAGGTCGGGTTGAGCGAGTTGCTGGATCTCGCGCGCCTGCGCGAGCGGCTGCCTGAGCGCCGCGCGCTGCTGGGCATCGAGCCCGGCTACATCGGCTGGGGCGATGCCCTGAGCGAGCCGGTGGCCGCTGCGCTCGACGACGTCGAGCGCAGCGTGATCGCGCTCCTGCGCCAGTGGGCCGATGGAAGCACCCCGGGGAGCGGCAGTGCCCTCGCTTGAGGCGATCCCCGTCCTCGTCGAGCCGCTCGACGCGAAGACCGGCGTGGTCCCCGCGCTGCTGGGCGAACTCGACGACGCCTTGCAGTCCCTGCTCGACCGTGGCACCCGCCATGTGATCGACCTGTCGACGATGCCGATGAGCGCCGCCGACCGGCTCGCGCTGGAGCAGGCGCTGGGAACCGGCGAGCTGACGATGGAGCTCTCCGCCCTGGGCCGTTCGCAGATCCGCGAAACGTCCTTTCCCGGGGTCTGGTGGGTACGCCACGACGACCCGCAGGGCCGCACGCTCGCCGAGCACATCGAGGTTGCCCCCGTTCCGGAGATCGTGCGGGCGCACGGCTCGGATATCGAGCGCGGGCGAGCGCGGCTTGGAACGCTGATCGGACGCGAGACTTCCGGGAGAGGCACATGATGCAGGAACGCGAGCCCACGATCCTCGAGGTATTCCAGCAGCAGGGCCTGAGCCGGCGGGCGTTCCTGCAGTTCTGCGCGGCGACCGCGTCGCTGCTGGCGCTGCCGGCCGTGCGCGCCGCCGAGCTGCCGGCGAAGCTCGGCAGCATGCCGCGACCGACGGTCATCTACCTGTCGTTCCAGGAGTGCACGGGCTGCCTGGAATCGCTGACCCGTTCGTTCTCGCCGACGCTCGAGAGCCTGATCTTCAACACGATCTCGCTCGCCTACAACGACACGCTGTCCGCCGCCTCCGGCGAAGCGGTCGAGGCCGCCCGCGAGGACGCGATGAAGAAGGCGGCGGGCAAGTACGTGCTGATCGTCGACGGCGCGATCCCGCGCCTGCAGGACGGCGCCTACTGCGTGATCGGCGGCAAGAGCGCCCAGGACAGCCTGCGCCATGCGGCCGAAGGCGCGGCGGCGGTGGTCGCCGTGGGTACCTGCGCGGCCTTCGGCGGCATTCCCCATGCGGCGCCCAATCCGACCGGGGCGGTCGCGGTCGAGGACCTGGTGGGCAACCGCCCGATCATCAACATCTCGGGCTGCCCGCCGATCCCCGAGGTGATCACCGGAACCCTCGTCTACTTCCTGAGCTTCGGTGTTCCCGAACTGGACGCGCAGCGACGCCCGCGGATGTTCTACGGCAACACCATTCACGACCGCTGCTATCGCCGCCCCTTCTACGACAAGGGCCTGTTCGCCAAGACCTTCGATGACGAGGGCGCGCGCAACGGCTGGTGCCTCTACGAACTCGGATGCAAGGGTCCGGTGACCTACAACGCCTGCGCCACCACCAAGTGGAACAACGGGACCAGCTTCCCGATCGAGTCCGGGCACGGCTGCCTCGGCTGCTCGGAGCCGAACTTCTGGGACGGGGGCGGGTTCTACCGGCCGCTGTCCTCCGGCTTCTGGCATGGCAGCGTCGGCGCGGAGCTCGGCGGAGCGGTCGCCGCCGGCGCAATCATCGGCGCCGCGTCGGCTTACGCCGCGCGCCGCCGCCAGAAGGCAACGAGCGGAGACAAGTGATGGACCTCCTCAGCATCGCGCGCGGCCCCGCCCTCCAGTGGTCGCTGGTCGTCTTCGCCGTAGGCATCGCATGGCGGCTGGCCGGCATCCTGCTTCTGGCGCGCAAGCCCGACTACACCGAGCCGCGAAGCACCCACACCTGGCGGGGCGCCGCGCGCATGATCGTCAGCCGCACCTGGTCCAAGCGCGAGTTCCTGGACCGAACCGCGTTCGCGCAGACGATCGGCTACGTGTTCCACATCGGGCTCGCGATCGTCGTCTTCGGATTCGTGCCGCACATCCTGTTCATCCGCAGCCTGACCGGCCTCGCCTGGCCGGGCCTGCCCAGCGGCGTCGTCTACGTGACCGGGGCCCTGACGCTGGCCGCGCTCGCGGCCGCGCTGGTCCGGCGGCTGGCCAATCCGGTGCTGCGACTGCTGTCCAACCTCGACGACTACTTCAGCTGGCTGGTGACCGCCGCGCCGGTCGCCACCGGCCTGCTGGCGGTCGCCCACCTCGGCGCGGCCTACGAGACGCTGCTCGCCGTGCACATCTTCAGCATCTGCCTGCTGCTCGCCTGGTTTCCATTCGGCAAGCTGATGCACGGCGTCCTGGTCTTCGTATCGCGGGGCACGACCGGCGCCCTGCTCGCACGCAAAGGAGCCAGCATATGAGCGAGGCCGCCCTTCCTCCGCTCGAGACGTCGGGACCGCGCTTCGGCATCGGGAAGCCGGAGCAGCGCCACGACGTCCAGGGCGACATGCCGGACGACCAGCGCGTCGCCATCGCGATGCGCCATTTCGTCCGCGATTTCGGCGCGGTCGCCGCCACCTGGCTGGAGTCCTGCGTGCATTGCGGCATGTGCGCCGAAGCCTGCCACTTCTACGTGCAGACCGGCAATCCGAAGTACACGCCGATCTGGAAGCTCGAGCCGTTCAAGCAGGCTTACAAGCGCGAGGTGTCGCCGTTCTCGTTCTTCATCCGGGCCCTCAACCTCAAGCGCAAGGTCACGGTGGACCAGCTCGAGCAGTGGCAGGAGCTGATCTACGACTCCTGCACGATGTGCGGTCGCTGCACGATGATCTGCCCGATGGGCATCGACATCGCGTCGCTGGTCGGCCTCGCCCGGCACGGCATGAACAAGGCCGGACTGGTCCCGCACGAGCTATGGGCCGCGGCCCAGCGCGCGGAGCAGGAAGGCAGCCCGCTCGGCGCGACCCCCAAGGTCTTCGAGCAGCGCGTCGAATGGATGGGCGACGAGGCCGAGGTCGAGATGCACATGAACCTCGACGAGGCCGACGTGCTGGTCACGATGTCGTCGATCGAGATCCAGAAGTATCCGCAGTCGATCGCCGCCGTTGCCAAGGTCCTCAACCACCTGGGCATGAGCTGGACGTTTCGCAGCGACGGCTACGAGGCGACCAACTTCGGCCTGCTGTCCGGCAACGCCGACTGGCAGAAGGACATGAGCCTGAAGCTCATCGAGGCGGCGATTCGCTGCAAGGCGAAGCTGCTGCTGCTGCCCGAGTGCGGACACGCCTACAGCGCGATGCGCTGGGCGGGCGCCAATGTCTACGGCAAGCCGCTGCCGTTCAAGGTCAGGCACATCTCGGAATTCCTCGGCGAGCACATCGCCGACGGCAGCCTGCGGGTGAAGAAGGGACTCGACACGACGGTGACCTTCCACGACCCCTGCCAGGTCGGGCGCCGCGGCGGGGTGTTCGACGCCCCGCGCATCGCGCTCGAGGCGATGGGCGCGGAAGTGCGCGAAATGAAGGACAACCGCGGCATGGGGTGGTGCTGCGGCGGCGGAGGCGGCGTGATCAGCATCCACCGGGCCGACGACCTGCGCTACAAGGCGTTCGAGATCAAGATGCGGCAGGTCGAGGACACCGGGGCGCAGAAGCTGGTCCTGAGCTGTGCCAACTGCAGGCTCAGCTTCGACGACAGCCAGAAGCACTTCCATTGGGACAAGACGGCGCAGAGCCTGCTGGAGACCGTCGCCGACAACCTGGCCGACTGATTCGCGCGCCGCTGACCCATCAATTCAGGAGGACCGCCCGTGACCGCCCAGACCGTGGTTGTCGACCCGATCACCCGCATCGAGGGCCATCTGCGCATCGAGGCGGTGCTGGAGGACGGGGCGATCCGCCGCGCCTCGAGCTCCGGAACCATGGTGCGCGGCATCGAGATCATCCTGCGCGGGCGCGACCCGCGCGACGCCTGGGCGTTCGCGCAGCGCATCTGCGGCGTGTGCACGCTCGTGCACGGCATCGCCTCGGTGCGCTCGGTCGAGGACGCGCTGCACTATGCGATCCCGCCGAACGCCCAGCTCATCCGCAACCTGATGATCGCCGCGCAGTACGTGCACGACCACGTGATGCACTTCTATCACCTGCACGCGCTCGACTGGGTCGACGTGGTGTCGGCGCTCAAGGCCGATCCGCAGAAGACCTCCGAGCTCGCGCAGTCGATCAGCAACTATCCGCTGTCCTCGCCCGGCTACTTCAAGGACGTCCAGGCCAAGCTCGCGCGCTTCGTCGCAGGGGGCCAGCTCGGGATCTTCGCCAACGGCTACTGGGGCAACCCGCTCTACAAGCTCCCGCCCGAGGCGAACCTGATGGCGGTCGCCCACTATCTCGACGCGCTTGCGTGGCAGCGCGAGGTGGTGCGCCTGCACACGGTGTTCGGCGGCAAGAACCCCCATCCGAACTTCGTCGTCGGCGGGGCGCCCACCGCGATCAGCATCGGCCCCGCGGCGCAGGGCGCCAACAGCGGGACCGCGGTCAACCTCGCCGGCCTCGAGATCGTGCAGGACGTGATCCGCAGGATGCAGGCCTTCGTCGACCAGGTCTACGTGCCCGACACCCTGGCGATCGCGGGCTTCTACAAGGACTGGTTCGGCAAGGGCGAGGGTGTGGGCAACTTCCTCACCTACGGCGAATTCCCGTCCGAGGGCAAGAGCATCGACGATCTGGCGAGCCTGATGATCCCGCGCGGGATCATCACCGACCGCAATCTCTCGAAGGTGCACGAGGTCGACCTTCGCTCGGCCGACGAGATCCAGGAATTCGTCTCGCACTCCTGGTACGACTACACGGGGGGCAAGAACACGGGCCTCCATCCGTTCGAGGGCCAGACCAACCTGCACTACACCGGTCCCAAGCCCCCCTACGAGCACCTCGACACCGAGGCCGCCTACTCGTGGCTGAAATCGCCGCGCTGGAAAGGCAAGGTGATGGAAGTCGGCCCGCTGGCGCGGGTGCTGATGATGTACGCGACCGGCAACACGCAGGCGCGCGACCTCGTCGGCATGGCACTCGCCAAGCTCGAGCTGCCGCCGGAGGCGCTGTTCTCGACCATGGGCCGCACCGCGGCGCGGACGCTCGAGAGCAAGCTGATCGTCGATGCCATGCAGACCTGGTACGACCAGCTGATGGCGAACGTGCGCGCCGGCAAGCTCGACACCTTCAACGCGACGCTGTGGGAGCCGTCGTCGTGGCCGGCGACGGCACGCGGCGTAGGCTTCACCGAGGCTCCGCGCGGCGCACTCGCCCACTGGATCGTCATCAGGAATGGGGTCATCGACAACTACCAGGCGGTCGTGCCGAGCACCTGGAACGCCGGACCGCGCGATGCGCTCGGGCAGGACGGGCCCTACGAGGCCGCGCTGCGCGGCACCACGCTCGCCGACCCCAAGCAGCCGCTGGAGATCCTGCGCACGATCCACAGCTTCGATCCTTGCCTTGCATGCGCGGTGCACGTCACCGATCCGGCGGGCGAGCAACTGCTCCAGATCGAGGTGACATGAACTCGGGTGAATGCCGGAGCGTGCACCACGAAGGTCGCACAGCGAGCCCGACGGCCGCCCCGAGGAATGCCTGATGTGCATTGGAATCCCGATGCGCATCGTCGAGTGCGACGGCTGGCGTGCCGTCGGCGAAGCCGGTGCGGCGCGACGGAGCATCAATCTCGCGCTGGTCGGCGAACAGCCGGTGGGGACCTGGGTGCTGGTGGTGCAGGCGATGGCGCGCGAGGTCCTCTCCGCCGAGGACGCTTTCCGGATCCGGCGCGCGCTCGAGGGCGTCGACGCCGCGCTACGGGGCGAGAGCGACCTGTCGGGCTACTTCGAGGACCTGGTCGCACGGCCGCCGCGGCTGCGGGAGATGTAGGGTGGGGGCGCGAGCCGACGCGCTCGGCCCAGGGCCGGCGGGATGAGCGTGCTTGCCCCGCAGCGCCTCACGGTGTCGCTGCAGCTTGCTGCCGGCCACGTGACCGGGCTCGCCGTCCGCTCCTCCCGGCGGTCACCGGTGCAGGCCTGGACCGTCGGCGCCACGCCCGACGAGGCGATGCTGCGGATCGGACGCGCATTCTCGCTGTGCCGCGAAGCGCAGCAGGCCGCCTGCGCCCTGGCGCTGCAGGCGGCCGGCGCGGCGCCGTACGGCACCCCCGATGCCGCGCAGCGCAGCCGGATCGTGTTCGGCGAGCTGTTGCGCGAGCACGCCTGCAATCTGCTGCTCGCCTGGCCCGGCCAGATGGGCGAGGACCCGGAACCCGAGCTGGTTCGCCTGCTCCATCTGCACGCGGGCGCACCGGAAGTCGCGATGCCCGGGCTGCGCGACGGGCTCGCGCGGACGGTCCTGGGGATGGATCCCGCCGGCTGGCTGGCGCTCGACACCGATGGACTGACCACATGGTGTGCGCGTGGCACGACCCCGACGGCGCGGCGCTTCCGGGACTGGATGCACGGCGGCATCCGCGCGCACGCGCCGGGGATGCTGCCGCCGGTGGCCAGATGGAGCCGCGGCATCGCGCTGGCGATGGCCGCGGCGATGACCGCGGATCCCGGGTTCGGCGCACTTCCCGAGTGGCGCGGCCAGCCGATCGGGACCGGCGCACTCGCACGCGTCGGGGCGCATCCGCTCGTGCAGGCGTGGCAGGACGGCGCGGGTTACGACGCAGCGGCGCACATGCTCGCCCGGGTGGTCGAGCTGGCGCAGGCGAGCTGCGCGGAGCTCCCGCCCGATGCGTCGATCGCGCAGGCCTGGCCCACGGCCCCAGGTTGCGGCCTGGCCGCGGTCGAGACTTCGCGCGGCATTCTCGTCCACTGGCTGCGGCTCGATCGCGACCGCGTCGCCGACTACCGGATCGTGGCGCCGACCGAGTGGAACTTCCATCCGCGCGGGCTGCTGCGCCAGTCGCTGGTCGGGGGACACCACACGACGCCGCCCGAGGCTCGGGCGCATCGCTGGCTGCTGGCACTCGACCCCTGCGTCGACTGCGACCTGGAGCTTGCGCATGCATGAGATGACCCTGGCCGAGAGTGTCCTCGGCATCATCGAGAGCGCGAGGCGCGAGCAGGGTTTCGACCGCGTCAGCGCGCTGACCCTCGAGATCGGGGAGCTTGCCGGGGTCGAGCTCGACGCTTTACGCTTCAGCCTCGGCGTCG
>JBLMVY010000031.1:0-4967 GCA_050256935.1 Candidatus Levyibacteriota bacterium
GCACAGTCACGACACAGGAGGAAAGACCATGCATCGTCCCACCAGGCGCGCGCTCGCGTTCGCCTTCACGCTGGCGCTGTCCGCAGCCGCGCTTCCCGCGCGGGCGGAGTTGACCGAGATCCATGTCGCCGAGCAGTACGGGATCAGCTATCTGCCGCTGATGGTCATGCAGGACCAGAAGCTGATCGAGAAGCACGCCAAGGCCGAGGGGATCGACGTCAAGGTTGCCTGGTCGAAGTTCGCCGGCGGCAACGTGATGAACGACGCGCTGCTGTCCGGAAGCCTGCAGTTCGCCTCGGGCGGCGTCGGCCCCCTGATCACGCTGTGGGCCAAGACGCACGGCAACCTGGACGTCAAGGCGGTCGCCGCGATCAACTCGATGCCGCTGTACCTGACCAGCAGCAATCCTGCCGTCAAGACGATCAAGGATTTCACCGACAAGGACCGGATCGCGCTGCCGGCGGTCAAGGTGTCGATCCAGGCGGTCACCCTGCAGATGGCCGCCGAGAAGGCGTTCGGCGCGGGCCAGGAGCACAAGCTCGACCATCTGACGGTTTCGCTGTCGCACCCGGACGCGATGACGGCGCTCCTGTCCGGCAAGTCGGAGATCACCGCGCATTTCGGCTCGCCGCCGTTCCAGGAGCAGGAGCTCGAGCATCCCGGCGTGCACCTCGTGCTCGACTCCTATGACGTGCTGGGCGGTGCGGCGACGTTCAACACGGTCTGGACCACGACCAGGTTCCGCACCGAGAACCCGAAGATCTACGCGGCCTTCGTCGCGGCGCTCGACGAGTCGATGAAGATCATCAACGGGAACAAGAAGGCTGCTGCGGAAACCTACCTGCGCCTGGCCAAGAGCAAGCTGTCGCTCGAAAGCGTCGAGAAGCTGCTGGACGACCCGAAGATCGTGTTCACGACGACGCCGAACAACGTGACCAAGTACGCGGACTTCATGTACAAGGTGGGTTCGATCAAGGTCAAGCCGGCGTCGTGGAAGGACCTGTTCTTCCCGAACGCCCACAACCTGCCGGGGAGCTGATGCCCACCGGGGGCGGCGCGCTCGACCTGCCGGACCTCGCCGCCATCCGCGCCGCGCATGCGCGAATCGCGGGCTTCGTGCACCGCACGCCGGTACTGACCTGCGCATCGATCGACGGGGAGGCCGGCGCGTCGCTGCACTTCAAGTGCGAGCACCTGCAGAAGATCGGCGCATTCAAGGCACGCGGCGCCTGCAACGCGGTGTTCTCGCTGCCCGAGGAGATGGCCGGGCGCGGCGTGGTCACGCATTCGTCCGGCAATCACGGCGCGGCGCTCGCCTACGCGGCGAGCCGCCGCGGCATTCCCGCCTGGGTCGTGATGCCCGACAACGCACCGAAGGTGAAGCAGGACAACGTCCGCCGCTTCGGGGCGCGCGTGCGGCTGTGCGCGCCGACGGTGGCTGCGCGCGAGGCCGCCTGCGCGGAGGTCGAGCGCGAGACCGGCGCGACCCTCGTCCATCCGTTCGACGATCCGCGGGTCATCGCCGGCCAGGGCACCGCGGCCCTCGAGCTGCTCGAGCAGGCAGGCGATCTCGACCTCGTCGTCGCACCCTGCGGCGGCGGCGGTTTGCTGTCGGGCACCGCGATCGCGGTCCGCTCGCTTGCGCCGGCGACCCGGGTGATCGGCGCTGAGCCGGCGAACGCCGACGACGCGGCGCGCGGCTTCGCCTCCGGCAGGCTGGAACCGCTCGCGAGCACGACGACCATCGCCGATGGCCTGCGCACCTCGCTCTCGGCGCGCACGCTGGCGGCCATCCAGGAGCGCGTCGGCGCCATCCACACCTGCAGCGAGGAGGCGATCGTGCGCGCGATGCGCATGATCTTCGAGCGCATGAAGCAGGTCGTCGAGCCGTCGGCGGCCGTTCCGCTCGCGAGCATCCTCGAACATCCGACCGCGGCGAGGGGGTTGCGCGTCGGCGTGATCCTGTCCGGCGGCAACGTCGACCTGGACAGGCTGCCATGGCTTCCGCAACGATGAGCACCATGCACGACTCGCCGCTGCTGGAGGTGCGCGGCGTGACGCTGCAGTACAAGACCAAGGACCATCTGGTCACCGCGACCTATCGCGTCGACTTCGACGTCTACAATTCCGACCGCTTCGTGCTGCTCGGGCCCTCGGGCTGCGGCAAGTCGACGCTGCTGAAGGCGGTGGGTGGCTACATGCCGCCGGTCGAAGGCGAGATCCGCCTCAAGGGCGAAGTCGTGCGACGGCCCGGTCCCGACCGGATGATGGTGTTCCAGGAGTTCGACCAGCTGCTGCCGTGGCGCACGGTCAAGGAGAACGTCATGTTCCCGCTGCGCACCGGCGGGGGCCTCTCGCGCAAGGCGGCGGAGGCGAAGGCGCTGGAATACATCGCCAAGGTCAACCTGTCCAAGTTCGCCGACAGCTATCCCCACACGCTGTCGGGCGGCATGAAGCAGCGCGTGGCCATCGCCCGCGGCATGGCGATGGAGCCCGCGATCCTGCTGATGGACGAGCCGTTCGCGGCGCTCGATGCGCTGACGCGGCGCAAGATGCAGGACGAGCTCCTCGCGCTGTGGGAGGGCACGCGGTTCACCGTCCTGTTCGTCACGCATTCGATTCCCGAGGCGATCAAGATCGGCAGCCGCATCCTGTTGCTGTCGCCGCACCCCGGTCAGGTGAAGGCCGAGCTCGAGAGCCTTCCCGACGGCGCCGACGGGGCGACCGTCAGCGTGCTCGAGAAGCGCATCCATTCGATGCTGTTCGCCGATTCGATCGAAGGGGGTACCGAATGACCCGCTCGGCCATCGTTCCCTCGGGAAGGCCCGAGATCCTGCGCGAGCCGATCGCCACCGAGGCCTTCGGCATCGTGCAGAAGCCGCTGTCGACCTGGGAGAAGGTGACCAACGTCGGAGCCGTCCGCAAGCTCGCGCTGCTGGTCGTCCTCGCCGTGATCTGGGAGGTCTATGCGCGCCAGCTCAACAACCCGCTGCTGTTCCCGACGTTCGGGGCGACGATCCGCGCATTCGTCCACGGCCTCATCGACGGTACGCTGTTCGCGAAGTCCGTGACCTCGCTGCAGGTCCTGGTGAAGGGCTACGCTGCCGGCATCGCCTGTGCGGCGGCGCTGACCATGGTGGCGATCACGACGCGGCTGGGCACGGATCTGCTCGAGCTCCTGACCTCGATGTTCAATCCGCTGCCGGCGATTGCGCTGCTGCCGCTGTCGCTGATCTGGTTCGGACTGGGCGAGGGGAGCATCATCTTCGTGATCATCCACTCGGTGCTGTGGGCGGTGGCGCTCAACACGCATTCGGGCTTCCTGTCGGTGTCGAACACCCTGCGGATGGTCGGGCGCAACTACGGCCTGCGCGGCCTGCCCTACGTGGTCCGGATCCTCATCCCGGCGGCTTTTCCCAGCATCCTGACCGGCCTCAAGATCGGCTGGGCCTTCGCCTGGCGGACGCTGATCGCGGCCGAACTCGTCTTCGGCGTCTCGTCGGGCTCCGGCGGCCTCGGCTGGTACATCTACGAGAACAAGAACGAGCTCGAGATCCCGGCGGTGTTCGCCGGGCTGTTCACGGTGATCGTGATCGGGCTGATCGTCGAAAACGTCATCTTCAGGACGATCGAGGCGCGCACCGTGAGAAAATGGGGCCAGCAGAACTGACACAGGTCCGACCAGACGTGGCACACCATCTTCCGACACCGAACTATCCGCGCTTCCATCTGGCATTCCCGGTGACCGATCTCGCGGCAGCGCGCCGGTTCTACGGCGAATTCCTCGGCTGCGCCGAGGGCCGCAGCAGCGACGACTGGGTCGATTTCGATTTCTTCGGCCACCAGATCGTCGCCCACAGGGTCGGCGCCGCGCAGATGACCGACGCGACCAGCCTCGTCGACGGCAAGGAGGTCCCGGTGCGCCATTTCGGCGTCGTGACCGACCGCGGCACCTGGGACCGCCTCGCCGAGCGCTTCCGCGCCGCGGGCGTCGAGTTCGTCATCGAGCCCTACGTCCGCTTTCGCGGCGAGCCGGGGGAGCAGGCGACGATGTTCTTCCTCGATCCCTTCGGCAATGCCCTGGAGTTCAAGGCTTTCGCGGACATCGATCAGCTGTTCGCGACCTGATCGCGCCGAAACCCCCTGCGGCCGCCTTCGCCGCGGGCCGAGTGCAAGTACGCGCCGATCGAACTCCTCCCCCAGCTTCCCATGCGCATAGTCATCAGCGAGTTCATGGACGATGCCGCGGTCGCAGGCCTCTCGCCGCGCTTCGACGTCGTCTACGACCGCGATCTCGTCGATCGCAATCCCGAGCTGCAGGCACGCCTTGCCGACGCCGACGCCCTGATCGTGCGCAATCGCACTCGGGTCGATGCGCAGCTGCTCGCCTGCGCGCCGCGGCTTCGCGTCGTCGGGCGGCTCGGTGTGGGGCTCGACAACATCGACGTCGACGCCTGCAGGGCGCGCGGCATCGAGGTGATCCCGGCAACGGGCGCGAACGCGCTGGCGGTCGCCGAATACGTGGTCGCGACGGCGATGCTGCTGCTGCGCGGCGCCTATCAGTCGACAGGCGAGGTCGCTGCCGGCACCTGGCCGCGCGCCGCGCTGTCGAACGGCCGCGAGGTCAACGGCAGGACGATCGGCCTGGTCGGTTTCGGGGGCATCGGTCGCGAGACTGCCCGCCTGGCCCGCGCGATCGGCATGCGGGCCATCGGCTTCGACCCGCAGGTCCCGATCGACGCGCCGGCCTGGTCCGAGCACCGGACCGAACCGCGCAGCTTCGCCGAAGTCGTCACGCAATGCGACGTGCTGTCGCTGCACGTGCCGCTGACGCCTGCGACCCGCAATCTCGTCGATGCGGCCCGCATCGCGACCATGCGCTCCGATGCGATCCTGATCAACACCTCGCGTGGCGGGGTGGTCGACGAGGTCGCGGTCGCCGACGCGCTCTCGGCGGGGAAGCTCGG
>JBLMVY010000032.1:0-2703 GCA_050256935.1 Candidatus Levyibacteriota bacterium
CACCGACCGGGCCGGCAACCTTGTCGATCGACGCCTGTCCGGCGATGCCGATCGCGGTCAGCGCATGGTAGATGCCCCAGACCGTGCCGAACAGCCCGACGAACGGCGCGGTCGAGCCGACAGTGGCGAGGAAGGCGAGGCCGTCCTGGGTGCGGCTTTGAACGTTGTCGATCGCGCGCTGGATCGACATGCTGATCCAGGTGTTGAGGTCGACGTTGCCGAGCAGGCCCTCGTGCTTGGTCGTCGCCTCGATCCCCGATTCGGCGATGAAGCGGTAGGGGCTGTTCCTCTTCAGGCTCTCCGCGCCCTTCTGCACGTTCGGCGCGGTCCAGAAATGCTTGGCGGCGGCGCGCGCCTGGCGGCCCATCTTCGACTGCTCGTAGACCTTGGTGATGATGATGTACCAGCTGCCCATCGACATCAGCACCAGGATGCCGAGGGTGATGCGCGCGATCAGGTCGCCGCCTTTCCACAGGGCCTCGAGACCGTAGGGGTTGTCGACGATGTCGACGCTCTTGGCCGCCGGCGCAGGCGTTGCGGCGGGCGCCGCAGCGGGAGCGGCCGCCGCGTCGGTCGACGCCGCCGGCGCCGTCGCTGCAGCAGGCGCGGACGGCGGGGTTTGCGCCTGCGCGGCGACCGGCGCGACTGCGCCGGGCACGGCGATCATCAGGGCCACGGCCAGCGTGGCCAGGCGGATCAGCTTCGACATGGTGTCTCCAGGCAATTGTTGGGTGTTGGATCGATACACACGCTGCCGGTGCGAATCACCGCCGGCTGCCGGCGGTGACGTAGGAGAACCCGACCGGCGGCAAGGCAGGCATAGGACGCGCGTCCGACTCCCTGAATGTGCGGCTCGCCCGCGAGACCGGTTTCCGCCCTCTGCTGTCCGCCGGGCCCTGCCACGGGCCCGACCGGAGGATCGGTGGTCGCGAACGTCAAACGCCTTGGCCCCGCTGGGCGCGAATGCCAAGCACCGCCAGAAAAACGCGGGATTCTACACGAACGTCGGGCATTGTCCACCGCGCTAAGGGGATTCCGGAGGCGGGGGCTGCGTGGCCCGGCGGCCAGCCCGCGGCGGCGCTTCGTCGGGCCTACCGGGGTCCGATCCCGCGCTGCGGGGGATTCGTCGCTTGCGCATTGCAGCGCCGCGTGTGCCTCTCTAGGATCGACCGTGCCGCAGACGCGAACCTGCGATCGAAATCCGCTTCGCGCGAATCCGGAGCGGCGGCCCGCCGCATCGAATCAGCGACTGGCCCCCGATCGAGAACAAGGAGACTGGCGATGAAACACTACGAATTCAACGTGCCCCGCACCGCGTTCGCCCTCGCGGCCATCGCATTGACGGCGCTCACCATCGGCATCGCCGTCATCTGGCCGGCGAGCGCAAACGCCGAGCGTGCCAACGCCGCGATGCTCGCCGCCAGCGACCGGAGCCTTGCGCTCGGCGCGACCATCGTGTCCGACTCGCCGCAATTCGGCCGCATCGACGTCGTCGCGGTCCGCCAGCCGCGGATTTCAGTGCACGCGATCTACATCCGCTATGCGCAGCAGGGGCGAACCGCAGGCTAGTGCATCAGCGGAATCGTCGAGGCGAGGTCATAGGCCTGGACGGCGCGGATCTTTCCTTCGAGCTGGAGATAGCGGGCGACCTTGACCGCCGGCAGCACGCGGATCAGGCGGTTGTACAGCCGGCGCCGCGCCCGGAGCTCGCCGTCGTCGGCGGCGAGCGTTCCGGTGGCGAGCTGCTTCGCATACGCATTGGTCATCGGCTTGTCGCGTGACAGGAGGCCTTCCAGCGACACCGCCCGTTCCTGCTGAACCACGGCCAGGGCACGCTGGAACTGATCGTAGATCGGCCAGAACTTCTGGGCCTCGGCGGGCGTGAGGCCGAGCGTGGTCGCGACGAACGCCTTCTTGTCGGTCTTGACCGCATCGCGCAGCGCCTGCATGTCGGTGACGTCGGTCGCGCTGCCCTGGGCGCTGGCAATCTGCGCCGCCGCCGCGGCGATGCCGAGAATCGCAAAAGCCAGGAGCTTCTTCATGTGTTGTTCTCCCTTGTCGGTCGTGATCGGGGACACGGCGGACTATTTAGCACACTTGCCCGCCGAAGGGCACCCCGGCGGCTTCACGCCTCTTTCCTGACCCAGAACACGTACATCCCTGAAAACGCCTCGGGAAACTCGGCCTCGAAGGCGGTCCACGCCGCGAGGTCGGTCATGGCGACGTCGGCAGGGTTGCGTTGCGCATAGCGCAAGGCGACGCCGGGTGCGAGCAGGAAGCCCAGGAAGCGCAGATCCAGCGCAGCGAGCATGTCGTGGATCTGCGGCAGCGCGAACCGATGCTCCTCGACGTGGAACAGCAGGTCGCGGCACTCGCCGGTCACGTAGAAATCGCGGAGCAGCGCCAACCGCGCGAAGTCCGCGGTGCCGCCCGCCGCCATCAGGTCCTGGCGGCAGCGGCGTATGCCCTCCGCCGTCGGCGCATAGCCCCGCTCGGCAATGAACTGCCTGGCGGCGACGACGACCTCGCGCGCCCGCTCGCTGTAGAGCCCGATGCGCATGAACCCGCCGGGGCGCAGCCGCGACAGCAGCATCCGCCATCCGGCAAGCGGGTCGGCAAGGTGATGCAGCACCCCGGTGCAGGCGATGACGTCGAAGGTCCTGTCGATCGAATCCAGGCGGAGGATGTCGGCCTGCGCGTGCT
>JBLMVY010000033.1:0-7139 GCA_050256935.1 Candidatus Levyibacteriota bacterium
TGTACCACTGGAGCATGTATCCCTGGTGCATCTCGATTCCGAAATCCGGGCGCGGCCAGTCGCGCGCAAGTCCTTCACCGCCGGGACCTTCGATCGCCTCGACGACGATCGGCAGGACGGGAAGCTCGGTCGCGGCGCCGAAGCGCTGCGGATCGAGGTGCTCCCACACCGGGCCTTCGGGGACGTCGCCGTCGCCGAGCTCGAAGTAGTGGGCGGCCGGGATGTCGACGCGCCCCCGCAGCGCCACGACGCCGGCCGGTGGCGGCGACGACGGCAGTACGGCCCGCGTCGGCCCCATCTCCACCCAGCCGCGGTCGACGAGCACGACGCGACCGTCGGCGAGCTTCATCGGCGTGACGACGTCGTAGCCGGCGCGCCCGGCACGCACCTCGTTGTCGATCAGGATCTGGTGCCCTGCATCGAAGGTCCCGGTCACCACGACGTGACGGAACCGCCAGTCGCGCCAGTCGGCGACGTCCGATGGCAGCGGAACCGGCGCCGCGGCGGCCGCAGCCTCGATCTGCGCGCGCAGCGCCTCCTTCTGCAGCATCCTCCGGTGTTGCCAGTTGCCCGCGAGGACGAACAGCACGATCGCCGCGACCGTCGCCGCCGTCGGTATCCACGCGGGCTTGCGGCGCCCGTCCTCCGCTGGCCGCTCCGGCATGTCCGCACCCGCAGGGGACTCGGGGATCGCCATCGCCGGATGCTAAACTGCGCGGCCCGAAAGGCGCGCCATGAGAGCCATCGTCATCATCGTCCTGATCGCGATCCTGACCGCGTTGTTCACGGCGCTGGTGTTCCTGTACCGCGACCGTGGTCGCGGCAACCGCGTGGTGACGGCGCTCGCGATCCGGGTGCTGCTGTCGATGGGGCTGATCGCCTTCCTCGTCCTCTCCTACCGGATGGGATGGATCAGCCCCGGGGGGCTGTAGCCGGTTACAGCCAGTAGACGAGCACGAACAGCAGCAGCCAGACGACGTCGACGAAGTGCCAGTACCACGCCGCGGCTTCGAAGCCGAAATGGTGCTCGGCGTCGAAGTGCCCGCGGAACGCGCGGAACAGCATCACCGTCAGCATGATCGCGCCGATGGTCACGTGCGCGCCGTGGAACCCCGTCAGCATGAAGAACGTCGAGCCGTAGACGCCGGTCGACAGCTTGAGGTTGGCCTCGGTGTAGGCGTGGTGGTACTCGTAGGCCTGGAAGCCGAGGAACGTGAAGCCCAGCGCGATGGTGACGAACAGCCAGAACTTGAGCGCGCCGCGGTGCCCCGACTTCAGTGCGTGGTGGGCGAGCGTCAGCGTGCCGCCCGACGACACCAGGATGATGGTGTTGAGCAGCGGAATGCCGATCGCGCTCATCGGCGAGAACTGCTGCTTGATGTAGGGACCCACGGTCGGCCACTGGGCGGCGAAATTCGGCCACAGCTCGCGGCCCGTCAGCGCGCTGCCGAGGTCGGGCACCGAGATGTTGCGCACGTAGAACAGCGCGCCGAAGAACGCGGCGAAGAACATCACCTCGCTGAAGATGAACCAGCTCATGCTCCAGCGGAAGGAGAGGTCGACCTTCTTGTTGTACAGGCGGCCCTCGGACTCCCCGATCACCGTGCCGAACCAGCCGAAAAGCATCACCAGCAGCACGCAGAACCCGGCGAGCAGGATCCACGGGCCGGCCGCGTAATGGTTGAACCAGAACGCCGCCCCGAGGCCCATCAGCAGCAGCGCCAGCGACCCGGTGATCGGCCAGTGCGAGGGCTGCGGTACGAAGTAATAGGGCTTGGCGCCCTGCGAGACTGCGCTCATCGATCGCTCCTGATTGCGGCACTAGGGCCTCGGGCAGCGATCACCGGCATTGCGTCAGCCGTTGCCATTGCCTTCGACCTCGAAGAAGGTGTACGAAAGGGTGATCGTCGACACCTGGCTGGGCAGCTTGGGGTCGACGACGAACACGACGGGCATCTTCCGCGTCTCGCCCGGCGCGAGCGTCTGCCTCTTGAAGCAGAAGCAGTCGAGCTTGTGGAAATACTGGCCGGCGAACTGCGGCCCGTAGCTCGGGATCGCCTGCCCGGTGACCGGGTGATCGGAATTGTTGACGACCTCGAACAGCACCTGCGTCACCGCGCCCGGGTGGACGTCGGTCGACTCCTGGAGCGCCCGGAACTTCCACGGCATGTTGCGCAGGTTGGTGTCGAATTCGATGCGCACCGAGCGTGTCGCGTCGACCTGGGTGTTGGCGATCTCGTCCGGCTGGTCGATGTCGCGCAGCCCCGTCGCCCTGCAGATCTGGTTGTAGAACGGGACGAGCGCATAGCCGAACGCAAACATCGCGAGCACGATCACGCCGAGCCTGAGGAACAGGCGCCGGTTGCCCTGCGCGTTGGGATCGTCCGGCCGCCGGCCCCGTCCGCCGCCGCCCGTGGGGATGGAAGCCTTGGCCGTGCTCATTTGCGGAAATGCCGCCCGATCGCGACGACGAGATAGAGCAGTACCGCGACGCCGATGACGGCGATCGAGACGTCGGGGCTGCCGACCATCCGCGAGGCGAAGAAGCCGACGAAGAACACCAGCGAGATCGCCAGCAGGCCGAGGCCGGTGCGGCGATTGGCCGCGCGCAGCCGCGCGTCGCGGTCTTCCTGGCGTTGCGGGAGGCTGTCTGCGCTCATGATCGGCTCATCCGGTCGACGCGCGCCGCGCCCCGGAGGGCACGGCGCCGCGTGCACCGTGGGTCATTTGACGACCGGCGGCGTCTCGAACGAGTGGTACGGGGCGGGCGAAGGCAGCGTCCACTCGAGCGAGTTCGCGCCGTCCCAGGGCTTCGCCGGCGCCGGCTTGCCGCTGCGGATCGCGTTCACGACCGCGTACAGGAACAGGAGCTGCGACAGCCCGAAGCCGAATGCGCCGACCGTCGACACCTGGTTCCAGTCGGTGAACTGCTGCGCGTAGTCGGGCACGCGTCGCGGCATCCCGGCGAGCCCGAGGAAGTGCATCGGGAAGAACGCCACGTTGAAGAACACGAACGACAGCCAGAAGTGCCACTTGGCCACCGTCTCGCTGTACATGCGTCCCGACCACTTGGGCAGCCAGTAGTAGGTCCCGGCGAAGAACGCGAACAGCGTTCCGGCCACCATCACGTAGTGGAAGTGCGCCACGACGTAGTAGGTGTCCTGGAACTGCACGTCGACCGGCTGGATCGCGAGGATCAGGCCGGTGAAGCCGCCGGTGGTGAACAGGAACAGGAAGCCCAGCGCGAACATCATCGGCGCCTCGAGGCTGATCGATCCCTTCCACATCGTCGCGAGCCAGTTGAACACCTTCACCCCGGTGGGCACGGCGATCAGCATCGTCGCGTACATGTAGAACAGGATCCCCGCCGCCGGCAGGCCGGTCGTGAACATGTGGTGCGCCCACACGAGGAACGACAGGATCGCGATCGCGGACAGCGCGTAGACCATCGACGCGTAGCCGAACACCGGCTTGCGCGAGAACGACGGGATGACCTCGGAGATGATCCCGAACGCCGGCAGGATGATGATGTAGACCTCGGGATGGCCGAAGAACCAGAACACGTGCTGGAACAGCACCGGGTCGCCGCCGCCGGCGGCGTTGAAGAACGAGGTGCCGAAGTGGCGGTCGGTCAGCAGCATCGTCACCGCGCCGGCGAGCACCGGCATCACCGCGATCAGCAGGTAGGCGGTGATCAGCCATGCCCAGCAGAAGATCGGCATCTTCATCAGCGTCATGCCGGGCGCCCTGAGGTTCAGGATCGTCGTGATGATGTTGATCGAGCCCATGATCGACGACGCGCCCATGATGTGGATCGCGAAGATCGTCAGGTCCATGCCCATCCCGGCCTGCACCGACAGCGGCGGATAGATCGTCCAGCCGGTGCCGGCGGCGCCACCCGGGACGAACAGCGAGGTGACGAGCAGGATCGCCGCGGGCGGCAGCAGCCAGAAGCTCCAGTTGTTCATCCGCGCGAACGCCATGTCGGGCGCGCCGATCTGCAGCGGAATCATCCAGTTCGCGAAGCCGACCGCGCCGGGCATCAGCGCGCCGAAGATCATGATGAGCCCGTGAAGCGTCGTGAGCGAGTTGAAGAGCTCGGGGTTCACGATCTGAAGGCCCGGCTGGAACAGCTCGGCCCGGATCGTGAACGCCATGAGGCCGCCGACGATGAACATCGTGAACGAGAACCACAGGTACAGGGTGCCGATGTCCTTGTGGTTGGTCGTCGTGATCCAGCGCATGATCCCGGTGGGATGGCCGTGCGCGTGCTCGTCGTGGGCGTGATCGTGGCCGGCGGCGTGATCGTGGGGAATGCTGCTCATCTCGATGTCTCCAGAAGGATTCGCTCGCGCCCTATTGCCGGGCCGTCTTGATGTTCGCCGGCTGGATCGCCTGGCCCGTGTGGTTGCCCCAGCTGTTGCGGGTGTACGTGATCACGGCGGCGAGATCGGTGTCGGAAAGCTGCTTCCATGACGCCATCGCGGTGCCCGGCTTGCCGTTCAGCACCAGCGCGATCTGATCGGGAGGCGGGCCGTTGACGATCTTCGAGCCGTCGAGGGCCGGGAACGCGCCGGGAACGCCCTTGCCGTTCGCCTGATGGCACGCCGCGCAATTGGCGGCGAACACCTTCCCGCCACGCGCCACCAGATCGTTCAGCTCCCACACCTTGTTCGGATCGTCGGCCGCGGCGGCCGCCTTCTTCTTCTGGTCGTCGACCCATTTGGCATAGTCGTCCTTCGACTTGACCTCGACGACGATCGGCATGAACCCGTGTTCCTTGCCGCACAACTCCGCGCACTGGCCGCGGTAGATGCCGGGCTTCTCCGCCATGAACCACGAGTCGCGGACGAAACCGGGAATCGCGTCCTGCTTGACCCCGAAAGCCGGCACCCACCACGCATGGATGACGTCGTTCGCGGTGATCAGCAGGCGCACCTTGGTGTCGGCCGGAACCACCAGCGGCTGGTCGACTTCGAGCAGATAGTGCTCGCCCTTGGGCGCCCTGTTCTCGATCTGGGCGAGCGGCGTGGCGAGGTTCGAATAGAAGCCGAAGCCTTCCTGGAGATAGTCGTAGCCCCACTTCCACTGATAACCCGTGACCTTGACCGTCATGCCCGGAGCGCTGGTGTCCTTCATCGCGAGAATGGTCTTGGTCGCGGGGAAGGCCATGAAGAGCAGGATGAGGAACGGGATGACCGTCCAGATGATCTCGACGGCGGTGTTCTCGTGGAACTGGTGGGCTTCGTGACCGACCGACTTCCGGTGCTTGAAGATCGAGTAGAACATCACGCCGAACACGGCGACGAAGATGACGACGCAGATCCAGAAGATGAACGAGTGCAGGTCGTACATCTGCTGCGCGATGGGCGTCACCGGCGACTGCAGGTTCCACTCCAGCGCGGCCATCGCCGCCCCGGGACCCAGCAGCATCGCGGCCACCATCCCCTGCATGAGCCGGCGGCCGGCCCGGTTACCCGTCTTGTTGCGCACCATGCTTCCCTCGATTGCGTCTTGACATTCACCCACCCCGGCCGATTCCGCCGGGGCCCTGCCGCAGCGGAAGGAGCCGCCGCAACGTCCGCGCCACCGCCCGCCGCTCGCTGGCGGGCAGCGCCGCGCCGAATTCCCATCGTTCGCCGGCAAAACGCAGTGCCAGCCGCGCTTCCGGCCACGGACCCGGGAGTTCGGCAAGGTCGACCTGCACCCAGTACCGATTCCACTCCCGCCGTGCCTGCGTACCGCCGCGGCACCGCTCCACGATCACGCGGTCGCCGCTCACCGTGAGCCGCTCCCAGTCGGCCGCGCGGGCACCCACGTACCAGAACGCCCACGCCAGCGCGGCGATTTCCAGCACCGAGTACGGCAGCACGAGCCACGCACCGACCGCCGCGAAACCGACCGCCAGCATCGCCGAAACCATCGCGAGCGCCGCCAAAACCACCCAGCGATTCCCCGGCGCGAGCGATTGGCGACGCCGCGCCACGACGCAATATTCGGGATCGACCGCGAGCGGTGGAATTTCGGCGACCGGCATCGGCTCACCCCCATCGAGCCGCGGGCGGCAGGCCGTGTTGCTGGTACCCGCCGCCGCCCGGCCATGCCTTTTAAAGCGGGCGAGCTTAACATGGATCAATATTTCCGCGGTAGGGCCTTGCTATCCGACCATCCACTCCTGCGATTCGCTGCGCACTCAGGTCCGCGCGCCGAACGCGGCGAGCGCCGTTCCCCCCAGCGCCGAGACCGGATCCGCGCCCCAGCCGATGTCGGCGAGCAGCGGCGCGGGCAGGCGCCGAACGAGGGTGCCGACGTTCTCGTCGCCCGCGACCATCGCGGGATCGATCCGGGAGGCGATCCAGCCGGAGAGTGCGAGGCCGCGCGCGGCGATCGCCAGCGCGGAGAGAAGCGCGTGATTGAGGCAGCCCAGGCGAATGCCGACCACGAGCACGACCGGCAGGCCCAGTCGCGCCGGTATGTCGAGCATGTCGAAACGTGCGCCGAGCGGGACGAGTGCTCCGCCGGCGCCCTCGACCACGACGACGTCGGCGCGTGCGGCGAGGCGACCGTAGGCGGCGGCGATGCGCTCGAGGTCGATGGCCACACCCGCCCGCTCGGCGGCCAGATGTGGTGCGATCGCCGGCGCGAACGCGAAGGGATTCCGATCGGCAAGCGGCGCGGCGACATTGCCCGCCGCGGCGAGCGCGGTGACATCGGCGTTGACGGCCGCTTCCGGCTCGACACCGGCCGCGACCGGTTTCATTCCCACGGCGCGCATGCCCGCGGTCGCGCACGCGCGCAACAGCCCGATGGTCGCGACGGTCTTGCCCACGCCCGTATCGGTACCGGTGACGAAGACGCCGCGGGTCATCGGCACGCCTCGTCCGCTCAGCGTGACGCCGTCCGCTGCACGCGGACGATCGCGCGGCCGTCGGCCGTGCGGTTCGGCGCGGCTTTCCAGGCGTGCCCATGGACGACTTCGAACGTCGCCGGAATGCGGCCGTCGCGGCGCATCGCGTCGAGCGCCGCCATCGCGCGCCGCCACCGACCGCGGCCCATCAGGCCGCGGGTCCGGCTCGCCGCGGCGTTGGTCGCCCCGATCGCGTTGAGGTTGGGAAGGATGGCGGTGGGTTGGGGGTAGG
>JBLMVY010000034.1:0-6041 GCA_050256935.1 Candidatus Levyibacteriota bacterium
CGCCCTCGACGGCAAGTCGCTCGCCGAGATCGCGGCATTTCAATGGCATGCCGCCAACTCGACGATCCTCCGCGATCTGTGCGATCTCGGCCGCGGACGCTGGCTGGCCCTGCGCTATCGCGACCTGCTCGACGACAGCGCGGCGACGGTGCGCAGGATCGCGGAGTTCGCGGGCGTGCCTTTCGAAGGTCCGCTGCGCGATCGGGCGTCGGCCCCGCTGCCCCTGTCGCGTACGACGGTGTCCGCGCCCGCCCGCGACAAGTGGCGTCGCCATGCGCGCGCGATCGAAGCGCTGGCACCTGTCTACGCACCGCTCGAGCACGAGCTCGCACGCCTCGACTGAAACTCAAGCGTCGGTGCGGACCCCGGTGCGCGCACCAGTCGTCTCCGCTCCGGGAGGGCCGTGTCACTGCGGCGCCCGGTCCTGATTGCGAATGGCTTCGGCGATTTCCTGGCTCATTCGCGCAAGAGCATGGCTGTGGGCCGCAACGAGCGCACCATAGCTCTTGTCCTGCACGGGCTGTCGAACCGTAGTGCGCCCCGTCACCGCCTTTCCATCCCTCATTCGCCGGACAATCCAGATCGCATTCAGCGTCGCAAACTCGCCCGGAACCGAATCGAAACGCTGCACCTCGATCGCGACTCGGTAGTCCGCGTCCGCGTTCAGCGAGTGCTGAAACATCGAAACCCTCGGCGTCCCGAGCATCGTGACCAGGTTCTCGGCGACCACGTCGGCGATGTTGTTCTGCAATGGAGACGCCCAGCGGTTGTACTCGTCGATCGTCACCTCATTCGAACCCGAACTCACCACGATCTGCGGAACGTCGACAACAGCCGGGACCGAGACCGGCCCGACGACGACGGCGGGCCCCGGTGCCTCCCCTGCCGCGGCCGCAGGACGTGTCGCAACGGAGCTCAGCGTGTAGAAGTGGGACGGCGGGGTCGCGCATCCTGCGCCGACCGCCGCCACGGTGAACATGAGGGCTACGAGGGCGAATTTGCGGTTCACGGCTTCTCCCCGGGCTTGCCCCGGATCAGCATTTCCGGATGTCGCTCGAGATAGTCGACGAGGACACGCACTGAACGCGCGGCGCGCGTCACTTCCTGGATCGCCTCCCGCGCGTCCTGCGGTACCGGCGAGTTCGTACCGAAATACGCGGCATCGGCATTCGTCACGACGCGATCGGCGTTGGCGATTGCGCGACGCAGCTCCTCGAGCGCCTTGGTTCCTTGCGGTATCAGCTGGACGTTGACGCTGTTCATCAAGGTGTCCGCATCCTTCATGGTCCGGTCGAGCGTCGCGAGAGCATTCTTGAGGTCGATGCCGATCGCGTCGAGCGGCATGCTGTCGATCTTGGTGAGAATGCTCGTGAGCTTGGCCTCGAGACTGACCACGGTGCTCGGAACCACGGGCAGCTCGAGCGGATCCCGAGTCCAGTCGATCTTCGGTTTCGGCACATCCGGGAAATACTCGAATGCAACATAGAGCTCGCCGGTAAGGAGGCTGCCCGTCTGCAACTGCGCGCGCAGGCCCCGTTCCTCGACCATCCGGCGCACCATGCGAAGGCGCTCGGGTTCGCTCATTTCGGCCGCAGCCGTGCCGCCGGCCGCCTGCTTCCCCGAGGTCGCGCGGTCCATGACCAGATCAGGGAAGAACGTGATCAGCACACGAGGGTGATAGGTGCGTGTCTTGGAGTCGAAAGCGAGCCGGACCTCCGTGACTTCGCCCACCCGCATGCCGTACAGCGTGACCGGGGCCCCGACCGACAGTCCACGCACCGACTCGCTGAAATTCAGCACGAAGCGGCGCGCGACGGGATCCGGCTGCCGCATCGCGATCTTCCGGTCGCGATAGAGCGTGAAGGCGGCCTCGGGCGCAGCCTGCTCACCGGCCGAAACGGCGTGCGGGGTATCGAAGGCCACGCCGCCGACGAGTGCCGCCACCAGCGACTCCGTGCGCACGTCCACCCCGTCCGCCCCCACCGAGACATCGATCCCGCCCGCGTTCCAGAAGCGCGTCCCGGCTCTGACGTACTTGTCGTAGGGCGATTCCACGAACACCGTGATCTCGACCGAGCTTCCGTCTGCAGCAAGCTTGTACGCCGCCACTTGGCCGACCTTGATCTGGTGATAGTAGACGGGGGACCCGATGTCCAGGGCTCCCAGGGTCCTCGCCTTCAGCGTGAACGCCCGACCGGTCTGATCGTTGATGATCGGAGCCGCGTCGAGCCCGATGAAATCGGTCTGCTCCTCGCTCGACTTGCCGGCCTGGAACCCGATGTAATTGCCCGAGAGCAGCGTATTGAGTCCGGAGACCCCGCCGAGCGAGATCTGCGGCGCGACGATCCAGAACTTGGCGTCCTGTACCATCAGGCCCGCCGCATGTCTGGCGATCTTCGCCCTGACGAGAACCTTGCTGTAGTCCTCGGAGAGTTCGACCGCCGTGACCTGGCCGATCCTCACGTCCTTGTACTTGATGAATGTCTTGCCTGCCTCGATGCCGTCAGCCGCCCTGAACGCGATGGTGATGGTGGGCCCCTCGCTGCGCACGCGCTGAATCGCGATCCCGAGCGCCACGACCGCCGCGAGGATCGGGATGACCCAGACGATCGAGAGCCGCAAGCGCTTCCTGCGCACCACGGTAGCCCGTGGAAGTTCACCGAGATCGGGTGCGTCAGCCATGATGGATTCGATGGGGGTTGGTGGAGTCCCAGATCAGCCGCGGGTCGAACGCCTCGGCAGCGAGCATCGTCAGCACCACGACGGCCGCAAAGAAGAGCACGCCGGTACCGGGCTCCACCGACATCAGGGGCTGGAGTTGCACCAGCGCCACGGTGAAGGTGTCGACGAAGACGTCGAGCATCGACCACCGCCCGATGAGCTTGACCATGCGATAGAGTCGCGTACGGTCGTGACTGCCCGTGACCGATCCCCGCTGAACCGTGACCAGAAGATAGACGAGCGCGACGAGCTTCCCGAGCGGGATCATCACGCTCGCGACCAGAACGATCAGCGCGAGCGGCCAGGAACCGGAACTGTAGAGAAACGCCACGCCGCCAAGGATGGTGTCGCGCTCCGACACGCCCAGCGTGGTCGTGTTGAGCACCGGGAGCGCGTTGGCCGGGACGTAGCAGATCGCCGCGGCGATGATCAGCGCCCAGGTCGTCTGGATCGAGCCGTAGCGGCGGAATTCGAGCCTTTCGCCGCAGCGCCGACAGAAGCCGGGCTCGGTGGGGCTGGCCGGTCGTGCGAGCAGCCTGCACGCCTCGCAGGAGACCAGCCCCGCCTGCGCCGCGGTGACGGCGGGAACGGTCATCGCGGCTGGCCGGCGACCGGGATTGCGCCGGCTGCCGGCCCCGGCAAGGCAGCGTCGACCCACTCGACGTGCTGCCAGAGCTCGTCCTCGTCGAAGGTGAGCGTGATTGCCGGGAAGAGCAGCACCAGCGCGCCGACGGCGAACATCCCGATGCCGACCTGAACCGCGGCGAGGGTGGCGATCTTGATCAGTGCGACGAGGATCCCCAGCGTCATGACCTCGAGCATCGACCACATTTCGAAATGGTGCCCCCAGCGCAGCATCTCGCCCACCCAGAGGGGCACGGGCGTGCGTCGGGCCGCGAGCAGCAGCGTCAGCATGAACGACAGGAAGCCGCCCGGCGCGATCACCGCGCAGAACGCGACGAGGACGCCGGTGATCTTCTCGTCGCGCAGCCACATCTCGTAGGCCCCGCCGACGATGGTGGTGCTGGCGGCTCGGCCGACCGCGGAGAGATCCATCAGCGGCGAGACATTGGCGATCAGGAACGCGATGACCGCCGTGACGGTGAGGGCGAGCGGCAGCTCGGGCGGGCCGTAGGGTCGTCGCGCAAGCGAACAGCCGCAGCGCGCGCAGCGCGCCTGCCCGCGCGGCGGGAGTGGGGGTACCTGCTGCAGCAAGTCGCAATCGGGACAGGCGGTCGACGGCGACGCGGTTCGTACGCTCACGGCCAGGCTCCGGCAATCCAGCGCCCCACAGCAGTTTGGCGGACGGTCGCCAAGGCTCCGCGGGCACAGCCGGCAGCCGGTCCGGATGGTAGTTGACTAGGATGCGTTCCTGCAAGTAGCGGTGACGCGGGTGGCCAGGTCCCGGGATCCGCCCGATGCTATCGGGCTTGCTCGCCCGGCTCCCACTCTTCGAATCGCCCTGCCGCCGCGAGATCCATCACGCGCTCAGCGCCGGGCGGACGGCAGGACCCATGCATTGGGCGGCATGGCCCGGCGCAAGTCCGAGCTCACCCGGAACCGGCGAATGTCCTTGCACATGCCGGCAGCGGCTGATAGGGTTTGCGGGAGTGTTGCCGAACGGGGCCCCGGCGAACTGGCCGGGCGCCGCCAGAACCAGTGTCCCTGGAATGACGGCCGCCCTTACCCCATCGTTGCGCTAGTTCCACCAGGCAGAGCTGCGCCATGACCAAACTTGACCTGATACTGATTGCTGCGGTGGCTTTGATCGCGTCGCCACTGACGACGGATGCCGCACAATTCGCCGGCAACGACATCACCGTCCACGTCGACAAGGACGGCAGCACCTTCACGGTCAGCGCGGAGCTGACGGTGGCTGCGGAACCGGACGAAGTGTGGTCGGTCCTGACCGACTTCGACCACATGGCGCAGATCCTTTCGAATGTCGACGCCAGCCGCATCGCCAACCGCGACGGCAACCGGTTCGACGTCATTCAAAAGAGCCACGCCAGCGCCGGCGTGCTGCACGTGTCACTCGACAGTGTGCGTCACATCGAGCTCGCGCCCAAGCAGGAAATTCGCTCGCGCCTGCTGAAGGGTGACCTCAAGTCGTCGGACTTCACCACCCGGCTCGCCGAGAACGGCAACCTCGTCAGGATCACCGTGCATGGCACGTTCGTGGTCCAGGGCTTGATGGGGGCCGTGATCACGCCGGAAACGGTGGAGGCTCAGACGCGGCAGCAGTACGAGGAGTTGCGCGAGGAGATCCTGCGCCGCAAGGCGAAGCAGCCGCCACCCCCCTGCCTGCTGGCCAAGAATTGCACACCGGCCGCGACCTGAGCCCTCGATTTCAGTCGATCAGGTCGTACGCAGGCAGCGTCAGGAAGTCGACGAAGGTGTCGTTGTTGACGAGGTCGGCGAAGATCTTCGCGGCCGTGTCGTACCTGCCCTGCCCGTAGGCGGGACCCAGCAGCTCGCGGATCTTCGCCATCTCCTCGGGGATCATCCCGGCGACGAGCTCCTTGGTCACCTTGCGCCCGTCGTCCAGCTTGCCCTTGGGCGAGCGGATCCACTGCCAGACCTGCGAGCGCGAGATCTCGGCGGTCGCCGCGTCTTCCATCAGGTTGAAGATCGGCACGGCGCCCTGGCCTGCGAGCCACGCGCCGATGTACTGGATCGCCACGTTGATGTTGAGGCGCAGCCCCTTCTCGGTGATCGGCTGCTCCGGCTCGAACTTCACGAGGTCGGCTGCGCTGACGTGGACGTCGTCGCGGCGCTTGGTCGCGATCTGGTTGGGCGCGGGCATCAGGCGGTCGAAGGCTTCCTGCGCCACGGCGACGAGTCCCGGGTGCGCGACCCAGGTGCCGTCGTGCCCGTAGGTCGCCTCGCGCTCCTTGTCGGCCTTGACCTTGGCGAACGCCTCCGCATTGGCCGCTTCGTCGTTCTTCACCGGAATCTGCGCGGCCATGCCGCCCATCGCGTGGGCGTTGCGCCGGTGGCAGGTCTTGATCAGCAGCTCGGCATAGCTCTTCATGAAATGCGTGGTCATCGTGACCAGTGCGCGGTCGGCGAGGCAGAAGTCCTTGTTGCTCCGGAACTTCTTGATGCAGCTGAAGATGTAGTCCCAGCGGCCGGCGTTGAGGCCCGCCGAATGCTGGCGGAGCTCGTGAAGGATCTCGTCCATCTCGAACGCGGCGACGATCGTCTCGATCAGCACCGTCGCCTTGATCGTCCCGCGGGGAATTCCGAGCGTGTCCTGCGCCATCACGAAGATGTCGTTCCACAGCCGCGCCTCGAGGTGGCTCTCGAGCTTGGGCAGG
>JBLMVY010000035.1:0-11479 GCA_050256935.1 Candidatus Levyibacteriota bacterium
CCAGGGTTGCGGCCAGCAGGACCGTCGTGAAGGGCGCAGTCCGTCGCATGGGATCAGCTGGGCGCAGCCGCGGTCCGCCGGCCCCAGCGCAAGTACAGCGCGGGAAGCAGGTTGGTGGACAGGATCGAGCTCCACAGCACCCCACCCACGACGACGATCGCGAGTCCCTGCTCGGGGGCCGCACCCTGGCCGAAGCCGAATGCGGTCGGCAGCATTCCCAGGACGGCGGTCAGCGTGGTGAGGACGATCGGCCGGAAGCGCTCGCGCACCGCGCGGCGAACCGCGTCCTCCGCGGCGAGGCCCTGCCGTTCGTGCGCGCGCACGTAGGCGAGCAGCACGATGCCGTGGTTGAGGCTCACGCCCACCAGGGTGAGGAAGCCGACGAGGCCGGTCGCGTTGAGCCCGACCCCGGTCGCGGCCAGCGCGAGTGCGCCACCGGTGAAGGCAAGCGGCGCCTGGACCAGCAGGATCAAGGGGACGCGCAAGCCATCGAATTGCAGGGCGAGGATGCCCAGGGTCAGCGCCAGCGCCCCGACGATGGCCGCGCCGAGGACTTGGGCGGTCTGCACGAGCTCGGGATAGAGCCCGCCGAATTCGATGCGATAGCCGGGCGGACGCGGAAGATCGGCCAGGGCGGCCTTGGCGGCGGCGATCGCGCTGCCGAGCGCTGTCGTGGGCGTCGCCAGGATGTCCATCGCGCGCGCGCCGTTGCGGTGGCGCAGCTGGTTGGGCTGGCTTTGCAGGTCGAGCGTCGCGAGGCGACCGAGCGGAATCCAGCCGGCGGCCGTGCGGATGGACTGGGCCGCGAGGTCGTCCGGCCGGAGATAGGGCGCGTCGGGCAGACGCAGGTCGAGATCGAGGCGACGGTTGCCATCGGGAATGCGCGCGAGCACGCGCCCTCGCAGCAGCAACCCGAGCTGGTCGGCGAGGTCGGTCGCGGTCAACCCGGCCTGTCGCATCGCTTCGGCACGGGGATGCACGACCAGGGCGCTGATCGGATAGGCGTCGTCGTCGAAGACGTCGGTCAGCGCGGGCACGCGACGCAGACGCGAGGTGACGGCCTCGGCCAGGTCGCGCAGCGCCGCGATCCTGTCGCCGTAGACGGTGATTTCGAAAGGTTGCGGCAGGCCCGAGAGACTCTCTCCGACGCGCTCGATCGTCGGCGTGTCGAAGCTCTGCTGCACCCCCGGCTGCCCGGCCTCCCTGCGCAGGCGCGCGGCGAGGTGGTCGAGCGGGTTGGCGTTTGCATGCCGGCGCAGGACGATCTGGATCTCGCCGGCGTAGCTGCGCTCGGTGTAGGCGGTGTCGCCCGCCGAGCCGATGCGCGCGTAGACGTCGGCGACCGCCGGATCCCTGCGCAGTGCCGCGCCGATCCGGTCTGCCATGGCCAGCGTCTCGTCGAGCGAACTGCCCGGCGCCAGCGTGAAACTGTCGAGCAGCACGCCCTCGTTGGGCAGCGGCAGGAAGTTCACCGGCACCACGCCGAGCGCCAGGAGCGAAAGCGCGAACGCGGCGAGCGCGGCGGCGAGACTCGCCCGCGGATGACGCAGGGTCAGCGCGAGCAGGCGTTCGTTGCCCCGTGCGAGCCAGGCGAGCGCGCGTCGGCCGCTCGGCATTGCATCGCCGGCGCCGCCCACGCGTGCCAGCAGCAGCGGAACCAGGGTCAGCGACACGGCGAGCGAGGCGACGAGCGCAAGGCTCATGGCCAGCGCGAACGGGCGCGTGAACAGGCCGGCCAGCCCGCCCACCGCGAGCAGCGGAACATAGGCGGCGACAGTCGTCAGCGTGCCGGTGATGTCGGCAGCGGCGATGTCGCGCAAGCCGGCGGCGACGCCTTCCCAGCCCGCCAGGCCGGCTTCCCAGCGGTGCTGGATCGCCTCGACGACGATGATGCCGTCGTCGGCGAGCAAGCCCACCGCCACCGTCAATGCACCGAGGGTGAGCAGATCGAGACTCTGGCCCATCGCGTAGAGTCCGCCGATCGCCGCCAGCAGCGACGCCGGGATCGACACGGCGAGGACGAAGACGCTGCCCCTGCGCCCGAGGAGCCACGCGAGCACCGCGATGGCCAGCAGACCGCCGATCAGAAGATTGCGCGACAGGTCGTGCCCGATCAGCGACACGAGATGCGACTGGCGGTAGACGGCAACGACGCGGGTTCCTGCGGGAAGGCCGGATTGCAGGCTGGCGAGCGCCCCGCGCAGGCGCGCGTCGACGGGCACGGTCGAGGCCCCAGGCTGCTTGAACACGACGAGACCCAGCGCAGGTTGCCCGTCCAGCTGCACGCCATAGTGGATGGAGGGCGGTGCGCGGCGCACCTGAGCAAGGGCGGCGAGCGGCACCGTCCCGCCGGGTGCCTGCACCGGAATGTCGAGGAGCTCATCGGCCGTGCGCGGCAGGCTGCGCAGCTCGACCGGAACGTCCTGATGGCCCAGGGTGAGACGGCCGACAGGGGCGAGGGCCGCCGCCTGGCGGACGGCCTCGGCGAGTGCCGCGACGCCGACGCGATGCCGGACCAGCGCGGCGGGGTCGGGCTGGATCCACAGCGTCGGCCGGCCGGCACCGAACAGGTCGACGCGCTGGATGCCGGGGATCGCCCGCAGTGCCGGCAGGACGCGCGTGCGGATGGCATCCTCGACCCGCCACGCGGCCACGTCGGGGGGGATGCGGATCGCATAGTCGGCGATCTCGTTGACCGCGTTGCCCATGATCTCGGCATAGGGGTTCACCTCAGGCGGGAGGCTCGCGCGCGTCCGGTCGATCGCGCCGTACACCGACTGCAGGGCGAGCTGCGGATCACTGCCCTCGGCGAAGCGCAGGGCGAGCTGCGCGGTGCCCCCGCCCAGCGTCGTGCGCAGCGTGGACAGGCCGGCGAGGCCCATCAGCTGTCCCTCGAGGGGACGCGCGACCAGCGACTCCATCTCGGCTGCCGCGTATCCCGGCGCGTGGACGACCACGCTGACCTGCGGAAACTCGAAGCGCGGCAGCACCCCCGACGGGAGGTGAAAGAGCGCGTAGAGGCCGTACAGGATCACGCCCGCATAGGCCATCGCCCACGGCAGCGGCCGACGCAGGAGCAGCGACGGCGACATCAGTCGGGCGGCGTGTAGCGGGAAGCCACGTCGCGGTGATACAGCGCGTACGCCTGCCGCACGACCACGGGCGTGCCGGGAGCGAGTCCCTGCAGCACGACCACGTCGTCGCCCTGCGTCGGTCCCGGAACCACGCGTTGCGCCGCCAGCGTGCCCTGCCTGTCGGCGAGTACGTACCAGCTCCCGGCGTCGAGGATCAGCGCGGCCGCGGGAACGGCGACCGCCGCCTGCGACGGCTCCGCGACGACGACTTCGCCTGTCTCGCCGGCCTGCCATCCGGGTTCCGGGTCGAGGGGCGCGAAGTCCAGCACATGCGCGCCGTCGGCGGCCCGCGCGGGCAGTTCATCGACCAGGCGCAGGGCCACCGCCGGGTGGTCGGGGGAGACGAACCGGGCTTCGCTTGCCGGCGGAGGCTCCGGCCCGAACATCTCCGCGCGCAGCCACAGGCGCCCGCGCGGCTGCAAGGTCACCACCGCTGCGCCCGCGGGCAGGTCGCTGCCGGCGGCGGCGTGGACCTTGGCGACGACGGCGGCGACGGGACTCGTCATCGCGGTCTGGGCCTCGAGCGCTTGGCTTGCGGCCTCGGCCGTCGCCACGCGCCCCTCGGCGGCGGCCAGGTCGGAGCGCGCGGCCTCCAGGCTGCGACGATCGACGAGTGCCGGATAATTGCGCTCGGCAGCGGCTGCGCTGCGCCTGGCCGACGCCAGCGCCTGGCGCGCCGCCAGCAGTTGCGCCCGCGCTTTTGCGATCTCGCCGGTGAGGCGCGCACCGCCCAGCTGCGCCAGCCGCGTTCCCGCCTCGATCACCTGCCCGGGTGACGCATCGAGGCGCAGGATCGTCGCGGGCAGCGGCATGCGCAGCTCCAGCGGCGCGACGTCCTCGACGCGCGCCCAGGCGCGCAACTCCGGCCGGAAGCTCACCGTACGCGCGGGCTGGACGACCGGAGCGGCGCAAGCCTGCAGGGCGAGGCCCGCGGCGCCGGCGAGGAGCGCGAAGCGACCCGGCGACCGTGACGCCTTCCGCGGCGTCATGCCGGGCTTTCCGGGGATGGCAGGGTGACGGTCACGCACAGCCCGTGCGCACGGGCCCGCGAGCTGCCCAGTTCCATGCGCCCGCCCAGCCGATCGACGACGGTCCTGACGATCGACAGCCCGAGTCCCGATCCGATCTCGTCGCTTCCGGCGATCCGGTAGAACGGATCGAGGACGCGCTCGCGCTCGGCGTCGGGGATGCCGGGACCGTCGTCCTCGACGCGCAGTCGCACGCGGTCGGCTGCGCGATCGATCGCAACGTCGACATGACCCCCGGACGGCGTGTAGCGGATCGCGTTGTCGACGAGGTTCCGGACGATCGCCGCGAGGTCCGACTCGCGAGCCGCGACCTCGAGCTCGGGCCCTTCGACCATGCCGAGGTCAATGCCCTTGGCCTTGGCCAGAGGCAGGAAGTCCTCGATGACGCGGCGGCATGCGTGATTCATCGAGGCGGGCGAGGGGCTGTCGGGGGAATCGCCGCGTGCCCGCGCCAGCCCGAGCAACTGGTCCAGAAGGTGGCGGCCGCGGTCGATGCCGCGCCGCAATGTCCCGACGCGCTCACGCGCCTCGTCGGGCATGGCGACGGCATCGAGGCGTTCCGCCTGCAGGGACAGCGCCGTCATCGGCGACCGGAGCTCATGCGCCGCATCGGCGATGAAGCGTCGCTGCGACTCCATCGCATCGGCGACCCGCGTCAGGAGTCGATTGACGGCCGTGATGAAGGGTCGGACCTCGACCGGGACGCCGTCGGTCGACAGGGCATGGAGCTCGTGCTGGCTGCGTGCGTCGACCTCCTGCGACAGGCGCGACACGGGCGCCAGCATCCGGCTCACGATCTGGCCGGCGATCAGCAGCAGCGCGGGAACGAGCATGAGCATGGGAATCAGCGAGCGCAGCGCGCTGTCGCGCGCGATCTCGTCGCGCACCTCCGCCTGCTGCGATACGGCGATGCGACCACCGGCCGGGAGGGACCGGACCAGCACCCGATAGCGCTTCCCGCGCGCCTCCACGGACTGCAGGCCTTCGGCGAGGCCGGCGGGCAGCGGCAACGGCGCCGAAGCATCCCCCGCACCGACCTCGGGGAGACGCTGGACGAGGAGCCTGCTCTCGGGGTCGGCGCCCCGCGCGTCGGTGACCAGCGCAGGCATCATCCCCGGACTTCGCGCGATCAGCGCAGCCACCTGGCGCAGCGTGTCGTCCTGCAGGTCGTTCGCCTCCGCGAGTGCGCCGACGTACGAGAGCCCGGCGGCGCCGAGGGCGACGGCGACGATGGCGGCCGCCAGCCAGAACGACAGTCGCAGGCGAATCGAATCGTTCAGTCGGGCTTTGAGACCATCCATCCCGCGCCCCTCACGTTCCGGATGGCGTCTGCGCCCAGCTTCCTGCGCAGGCCGTGAATCAGGAACTCGATCGCGTTGCTCTCGACCTCCTCGCCCCAGCCGTAGACGCGATCCTCCAGCTCGTGGCGCGACAGCAGCGCACCGGGTCGCTCCAGCAGCGCGTGCAGCAGCGCGAATTCGCGATTGGACAGGACCACTGCGGGTCGACCGGACACCGCGGCCTCGCGCGTGGCCGGGTCGAGCGACAACGCACCGTTGGTCAGGAGGGGCGTCGCCTTGCCGGCATTGCGGCGCGTCACCGCACGCATGCGCGCCAGGAGCTCGGACATCTGGAAGGGCTTGACGACGTAGTCGTCGGCGCCGGCGTCGAGCCCGTCGATGCGGCTGTCCAGCGCATCGCGCGCGGTGATGATCAGCACCGGCACCGGATTGTCGGCGCGGCGCAATCGCCCCAGGACCTCCATCCCATCCCGGCCCGGCAGTCCGAGGTCGAGGAGCATGAGGTCGTAGCGCTGGGTCGCGGCGGCGACCAGAGCGGCGTTCCCGTCCTGCACCCAGTCGACCGCGTACGAGGCATCCTTCAGCGAGGCCGCGACCGCTTCACCGATCATCCGGTCGTCTTCGACGAGGAGGACTCGCATCGGGTGTCGAGGGTCGCTGGGCGCAATCGCCGGCGCCGTCAGGCGGAAGGCGAACCGGTCGTCAATGCGCCCGCTGCGCCGCGCGCTGACGGACGAGCAGCACGCTTGCGGTGATCACGGACAGAAGGATCGCCGAAGCGGCGAAGCGGCTGAAGTGCAGGCCGCCGTCGCGATGGGGCTTGTCGAGGAAATCGCCGACGACGGCGCCCAAGGGACGGGTCAGGACGAAGGCGGCCCAGAACAGCGCCGTGCGCGAGATCCGCGTGCGGTAACGAGCGACCGCGAGGATCGCGAGGAGGCCGCCGAAGACCAGTGCGGCGCCCGCATAGCCCAGGCCCATGCTGTCGGCCGTCCAGTCGCCCAGCGCGGTTCCCAGCGTCTGCGAGAACATGACGGTGAGCCAGTAGAACGCCTCGGCCTTCGGCGAGCTCACCGTGTCCACGGAAACCGTTCCCAGCGTGCGGTGCCAGGTCGCCAGCGTCGCAAGCAGCAGCGTGGCGAGCAGCGCGCTTCCTCCCGCGTAGCCGATGCGAAGCGACCGGTCGGCGAAGTCGGCCATCGTCGTGCCGACGGTCGTCGTGGCGATGATGGTGATCCAGTAGACCGCCGGATGGAACGCCTTCGCCCTGATCTGCATCGCGACCGCCGCCGCGAACACGACGGCGAAGATGCCCGTGCTCACCAGGTAGCCGAGACCGACGGACATCGACAGCGCGTCGCCGCCGGTTTCACCCAGCGTCGTCGCGAGCACCTTGAGGAACCAGAACACCGCCGTGACGGCGGGAACCTTGCTCGCCGTCTCGAGCATCACCTGCCTTGCATCGGCGTTCATCGGGCGTCTCCTTCGACGGTTCCGGGGATTGCGGGAGCCGGTCGCAGGCGAGGGCGAGCTTCGACCCGCGCGGCGGACGCCACTATCGCACCGAAGACTTAGGGCGCGCTTAGGGGCCGCTTGGCGCCCGCCGGGGCTCGCGCGGGGCAGGGGGGCGCCGCGCGTCCCCGCGGGGCTCCGCTCAGCCCCTGCCCCTGGCCTTCAGCGCCGCGTCCAGCCGCGGGAACACGCGCCGCGCGTTGCCCTCGTAGATCTTGTGGCGCTGCACCGGGTCGATGCTCGCCGCCTCGACGTAGCGCCGGGTGTCGTCGTAGTAGTGGCCGGTCTCGGGATCGATGCCGCGCACCGCGCCGATCATCTCGCTCGCGAACAGTATGTTGTCGACGGGGATCACGCGGGTGAGCAGGTCGATGCCCGGCTGGTGGTAGACGCAGGTGTCGAAGAAGACGTTGTTCAGCAGGTGGTCCTTCAGCAGCGGCTTCTTCATCTCCTGCGCGATGCCGCGGAAGCGGCCCCAGTGGTAGGGAACGGCGCCGCCCCCGTGGGGAATGATGAAGCGCAGCGTCGGGAAGTCCCGGAACAGGTCGGAGGTCAGGCACTGCATGAAGGCGGTCGTGTCCGCGTTCAGGTAATGCGCACCGGTCGTGTGGAAGCAGGGATTGCAGCTGGTGCTGACGTGGATCATCGCCGGGATGTCGTACTCGACCATCTTTTCGTAGATCGGGTACCAGTGCCGGTCGGACAGCGGAGGCGAGGTCCAGTGGCCGCCCGAGGGGTCGGGATTGAGGTTGATGCCGACGTTGCCGTACTGCTCGACGCACTTGACGATCTCGGGTATGCAGGTCGCCGGATCGACGCCGGGCGATTGCGGGAGCATCGCCACCGGGACGAAGCTGTCGGGGAAGAGCTGCGAGACCCGGTAGCAGAGCTCGTTGCAGATCGCCGCCCAGGTCGCGCTGACGTTGAAGTCGCCGATGTGGTGCGCCATGAAGCTCGCGCGCGGGGAGAACAGCGTCAGGTCGCTGCCCCGCTCGCGCATCAGGCGCAGCTGGTTGGCCTCGATCGACTGGCGCAGCTCGTCGTCGGTGATCGCGAGATCGGCGACCTTCGGCATGACCGAAGGGTCCTTGATGCCTGCGATCTGGCGGTTGCGCCAGTCTTCAAGCGCCTTGGGCGCGGTCGTGTAGTGACCGTGACAGTCGATGATCATCGGAATGCATCCACGGGTGGTTTCGGGGGCTTGGGACCGGGGTTGGATCTGCGGCGCGGGGCGGCGTGCGGTGCACGCGCGTCACGACCTTCCTGCGCCCGCTGCGGGAAAGCTGGCGCCCGCACGGCGCGCGGGCGCCGGATCCGTCATTCGCCGAAGTCGAGCGGCAGGCCTACGTAATTCTCCGCGATCGTACGCGATCCGGCCTCGGAATGGAGCAGGTAATCGAGCTCCGCCTCCTGGAACCGGGCCACGATCGGGCCGTCCTCGGGGAATCGGTGCATCAGCATCGTGAACCACCACGAGAAGCGCTCGGCCTTCCAGATCCGGCGCAGGCAGCGCTGCGAATAGCCGTCGATGCCCGCCTCGCTCCTGTTCGCGTAGTACTCGATCAGCGCGCTCGCGAGGTAGCGGACGTCGGTGGCGGCGAGATTGAGGCCCTTGGCGCCGGTGGGGGGCACGATGTGGCCGGCATCGCCGGCCAGGAACATGCGGCCGAAGCGCATCGGCTCGGTGATGAAGCTGCGCAGCGGAGCGATGCTCTTCTCCAGCGAAGGCCCGGTCACCAGCCGCTCGCGCCCCGGCTCGTCGAGCCGCAGGCGCAGCTCCTGCCAGAATGCCTCGTCGGTCCATTCGTCGACGGTGTCGGTCAGCGGCACCTGCAGGTAGTAGCGGCTGCGCGTGCGGCTGCGCTGCGAGCACAGGCTGAAGCCGCGCGGGCTGTTGATGTAGATGAGCTCCTCGGACACGGGCGGGGTGTCGGACAGCAGCCCGAGCCAACCGAACGGATAGACCTTCTCGTATTCGGTGATCGCGTTGCGTGGCGCGCTCGCCCGGCAGACGCCGTGGAAGCCGTCGCAGCCGGCGATGAAATCGCAGGCGATCTCGTGCGTGGCGCCGTCCTTGTCCCAGGTCACCCGCGGCTTCGCGCCGTCGAAATCGTGGACGCGGACGTTCTGCGCCTCGTAGACGGTCGGCAGCCCGGACGCCTTGCGCGCGTCCATCAGGTCGCGCGTGAGCTCGGTCTGGCCATAGACCATCACGCTCTTGCCGCCGGTGAGGCCGTGCATGTCGATGCGGTGGCGCTTCCCGCCGACCAGCATCTCGAAGCCGCCGTGCACCAGCCCCTCCCGGTGCATGCGCGCGCCGACGCCGGCTTCGTCCATCAGGTCGATGCACACCTGCTCGAGGATGCCGGCGCGAATGCGGCCGAGCACGTACTCGGGGCCCACGCGCTCGACGACGATGGCGTCGATGCCGGCCTTGTGCAGCAGCTGGCCGAGCAGCAGGCCGGACGGTCCGGCGCCGACGATGGCGACCTGGGTTCGCATGGCGGTCATGGGGCCGCTCCTTCCGGGCTTCGATTCAGGCGGCTTCGATCGCCAGCAGGCCGGAGGCCGTGTTGGAGATCGGGACGTGGTAGTTCGAGTGGACGCGCTTGACCTCGCCGTGCAGCGCGGCGCGGGCCGTGAGCCAGTTGAGGATCTCCAGGCCCTGGGTGCCGGTGAGCTCGACCAGCTTGTTGACCGAGTACTGGGTGACCCACGCGGGATCGGTCACCAGCTTGTCCATGAACAGCATGTCGAATTCCTCGTTGATGAATCCCGCCCGCTCGCCGTCGAGCTGGTGCGACAACCCGCCGGTGCCGATGACGACCACGCGCTGGTCGGTGTCCCAGGACTCGATCGCACGGCCGATCGCCTGCCCGAGCTTGTAGCAGCGCGCCGCGGAGGGCAGCGGATGCTGGACGGTGTTGATGCACACCGGCACGGTGCGCACGGGACAGGGCTGCTTCCCGGGCCACAGCAGCTGCAGGGGCAGGCTGAAGGCATGGTCGACGAGCATCTCCTGGCAGGTCGTCAGGTCGAACTCGTCCGCGACCAGGGAATTGATCATGTGCCAGGAGAGGTCCTGGTCGCCGGCGAAGGGCGCGACGGTCGGAATGCCCCAGCCTTCGTCGGCATTGGTGTACTGGGGCGCCGCACCGACGGCGAAGGTCGGCATCTTGTCGAGGAAGAAGTTGAGCCCGTGGTCGTTGTAGACGACGACGGCGACGTCGGGCCGCGTCCGCGCGAGCCACGCATGCACGGGCGGGAATCCGTCGAAGAACGGCTTCCAGTACGGGTCCTGCTGCAGGTTTTTGGCGATCGCGCGTCCGATGTAGGGGACGTGGGTCACGTTGACGTTGCCGACGATCTTCGCCATGGTCACTTCCCCGCGGCCCGCGCCGGCTTCGAATACGCCGCCAGCCTGGCCTTGAATTCTTCCTTGGTCACGCCCGTCTGCTGGGCGCCGATGTCCTGCATGTCCAGTCCGAAGATGCCGCTCAGCTTCGCGAGGTAGTAGGCGTTCCCCCCGGCCGCGATGAGCTGCAGCACGTTGAGGCTGCGCACCGCCGCACGCTGCTCCGGGTTGAGCCCGTACTTGGTGCAATAGGCGTCCTGATCGCGCAGGAATTCGGCGCGGTTCTCGGCCGAGTTGAACGAGAAGCACATCCTGTTCAGGGCATAGCCCTTGCGCGCCTGCTCGCCGTCGAAGATCGTGGTGCCGGGAATCTCCGGCCCCGTGTCCACGGTGCTGTTCATGTCCGTCCTCCATCCATGGGGGTGCGCGCTCGCTGCGCGCACCGGTGCCTAGGCGCTGGCCGCCAGTTGCCGCTCGAGCCGGTCGAGCGTCCGGTAGCACGGCAGCACCTTCGCGACGCTGCCGTTGGGCTCGCGCCGCTCGCGGATCGCCGCGAAGAACTCGCGGTCCTGCAGCTCGATGCCGTTCATCGACACGTCCACCTTGGACACGTCGATCCTGTTGTCCTTGCCGTCGGTCAGGTCGTCGTAACGCGCGATGTAGGTGCCGGTGTCGCCGATGTAGCGGAACACGGTGCCGAGCGGGCCATCGTTGTTGAACGACAGCGACAGCGTGCAGATCGCTCCGGTGCTGCACTTCAGCTGGATCGACATGTCCATCGCGATGCCCAGCGTCGGGCTGATCGGGCCCTGGAGCGCATTCGCCGCGACGACACTGCCCCCGGTCTGGTAGGTGAACAGGTCGACCGTGTGCGCTGCGTGGTGCCACAGCAGGTGGTCGGTCCAGCTGCGCGGCTGGCCCAGCGCGTTCATGTTCGTGCGCCGGAAGAAATAGGTCTGCACGTCCATCTGCTGGATGCTGAACTCGCGCGCCTCGATCTTCCTGTGGATCCACTGATGGCTGGGATTGAAGCGACGGGTGTGGCCGCACATCGCGACCAGCCCGGTCTCCTTCTGCAGCGCGACGACGGCCTCGGCATCCGTCAGGTTGTCGGCGAGCGGGATCTCGACCTGGACGTGCTTGCCGGCC
>JBLMVY010000036.1:0-3907 GCA_050256935.1 Candidatus Levyibacteriota bacterium
AGGTCCAGCGAGCGCAGCAGCAGCACGACGAACAGGACGGCGAGTCCGCCGAACACCACCAGCGCGCGGGAACGCGGCAGCTCGGCGACAGCCTTGCCGTTCCCCGACGGGCGTCCCGAGGTACGCCCGGGGGCGCGTGCGGACGGGCGCGGCGAGGGGCGTCCGGTCAGGCGTCCCAGTGCCGCCGCCTTCATCGCGATTTCTCCATCGGCACGTCGACGATCTCGATGCGCGCGGGCCCCGGCAGCTGCATGTGCAGCTGCTCGCGCGCGATCTTCTCGACCCGGGAGGGCGTTCCCCAGGTCGATTCCTCGAGCGACAGCTGGCCGTACTCGACGTCGTACTGGTGCGCGCGCGCCTGCTCGCGCTCCAGCTCGACGAACAGGCGCCGCGCCTGGTGGCGGGAGGTGACCAGCGACAGCGCGCAGGCGACCAGCACGCCGAGCAGCAGGAGGCTCACGCGGGTCACGGGTGCAGACGCGGCGCGGGGTTCATCGGAGCAGGCACGCTGTTCATCGCAGCCCGACTTCGAAGCCGCGCGGTCAATCCGCCGGCAGCGGGGCCTGCGTGCGCCGCGCGACGCGCAGGACGGCGCTGCGCGCGCGCGGATTGGCGGCGATCTCCGCGTCCGAGGGCTTGATCGCGCGTCCGATCGCGGCGAGCGGCGCGAGCGGCAGCGCGTCGTCGCGGATCGGCATGCGCGCGAGCCGCGCGTCGCCGCCGAACGGCTGCGACGCCCAGGCGATGAAGCGCTTGACGATCCGGTCCTCGAGCGAATGGAAGCTGATCACCGCGAGGCGGCCGCCGCTCGCGAGCAGCGGCACGATCGCGGGCAGGGCCGCCGACAGTTCGTCCAGCTCGCGATTCACCGCAATCCGTAGGGCCTGGAAGGTCCGCGCTGCCGGATCCTGACGCCAATCACCCCGCGTGCGCGAGCCGATGGCTTTCGCGACGATGTCGGCGAGCTGCCGTGTCGAGACGATCGGCTGGATCTCGCGAGCCTTCGCAATTGCTCTTGCAACCGATTGAGCAAACCGTTCCTCACCATAGTCGCGGATGACCTCCGTCAGTTCGTCGATCGAAGCACGGGCGATGAATTCGGCGGCGGATTCACCGCGCGTCGGATCCATCCGCATGTCCAGCGGACCCTCGAAGCGGAACGTGAAGCCCCGCGACGGGTCCTCGAGTTGCGGCGACGACACGCCGAGGTCGAGGAGCACGCCGTCGACGCGGTCGATCGCGAGGCCGGCGAGGACCTGCGGCATTTCGGAGTAGCGCGCGCGGCGGAAGGTGAAGCGGGGATCGACGATGGCGCCGGCCGCGGCTTCGGCCTGCGGGTCGCGATCGATGGCGACCAGGCGCCCGCGGCCGGACAGGGTGGCGAGGATCGCCCGCGCGTGACCGCCGCGGCCGAAGGTGCCGTCGACGTATATCCCGTCGGCGCGCAGGTCGAGCGCGGCGACGCTCTCGGCGAGGAGGACCGGAACGTGGCTCGTGGCATCGCTCGCATGAGGCATCGAGGCATCGCGCGATTACAGGCTGAAGCCGGCGAGCTCGGCCGGCAGCTCGCCGGGGAACGCGATCGTCTGCGCCGTCTGCGCCTGCCACTTGGCGTCGTCCCACAGCTCGAGCTTCTGGCCCTGGCCCACGAGCACGACGCGCTTGTCGAGGGACGCATAGCGCCGCAGCGCGGGGGGAACGAGAATCCGGCCGGCGGCGTCGAGCTCGACGTCGTCGGCATGTCCGACCAGCAGGCGCTGCAGGCCGCGGATCTTGTCGTTGAACGAGGAGAGCGACATCAGCTGCGCCTGGATCGGCTCCCAGGTCGCGAGCGGATAGATGAGCAGGCAGCCGCTGGGATCGGCGGTGACGATCAGGCGTCCGCCGCCGTCGGCGGCCAGACCCTCGCGGTGCCGTGCCGGGATCGCAAGACGTCCCTTGGCATCGAGGACCAGTTCGGCGACGCCGCGGAATACCGGACGACCCGCCGGCGCCGGGACACCGCCCGGACCACCTCCGCCCCCGGCCCCGCCCGCGTCCTTTTCTGCGTTTTGCGCCACGTCCGACCGCCCCTCCGTCCCGCCCGTTAGTGAGTGCTCATGAACCTGTCCGCAGGCGGTCTCAGGATCTCGCCTTTGTCAGGGTTTACGCCCCACTTCCACCCACTTTTTACCACTTGGACGGACTATATCTGCAAGCCGCAGGGATGGTCAACGTATTTCCGATTGAAGAACAATGACTTACGTCCAAAAACGCAACAGACAAATTCCATTGACAAAAGATGGACTTAGGAGGGTTTATGAATGTGCTTTCCCACCTTCGGACTGGATTTCGGGGAAAATCGTACGTTCGTTCGCCTGAAATCGGGATCCGACCCGTTTGGGCGACCGCAGCTGCAGAAAAGGCCGACCGCTCCGCGTTTCCGGAAACGCGAAGCTGGCGCGGATCGGGCCGCGGGCCCTGTTGCTTTCGCGCACCCGATGACGATGGCATAAAGCTCGGATTTCTTGGCCCGCCGGGTCGGCCGACGGTACACTCGAACCGGAAATCGTCATCGGGCAATGCCCGACGATGCGGAACTCGAGCCGACGATGGCTCCACCAAACCGGAATGGAGGTTCGATGCAGCGCGCCACTGGCATCATGTTGGTTGCGGCAATGGTTGCGGCGACGCTCGGAGGATGCGCGCTCGAGGACCGTCGCAACGATTACCTTTACTCGCGGGCCGACGGATTGTGGGACAGCACCCCGCAGTTGATCGACTGGAATTTCCCGACGGCGCGGAATCAGGGGCCGATCATCAAGCCGGAGCGGCTGCGGGCGGACCGCACGGCTGTCGGCGTCACCTGGGCCACGGTCAATCCATGGCCGTGGCACGACGACGTGCCGCCGTTCGACGCGCCGTCGGGATGGACGCCGCACGCCCATGATCATGCTGCGCCGCAGGACACTTCGACCGCGAAGCCGCAATCGAAGAGCGACGTGCGCGTGTCTGCTGCTGGCAGCACTCAGCGCCCCGACTAGCGCCACCGCCGCGTCGTCCGCAGCCTCGGCCGGCGACGCGGCACCCGCAACACTCGCAGCAGCAGCAACAGCGCCGGCGACAGCGACACCCGCCGCAGCGTCACCCTCCCCCGCCGCCCCGGGGTCGACACCCGCAACGGAGCCGACCGCCGGCGAGGCGGGCCGGCCCGCCTACCGCGTCGTCGTCGACGCACCCGCGGAGCTTCGCGACACCCTCGCCGCCAGCGTCGACCTGATCCGCTGGCAGTCCTACGCGGACATGACCGACGATCTCCTCGCGGAGTTGATACGCGAGGCAATCGCACAGGCTAAGGAAGCCGCAGCGACCGAGGGCTATTTCGCCGCGAAGGTCGATGTCGGCGTCGACCGCTCGACGTCGCCGACGACGGTGACGCTGCATGTCGTACCCGGCGCGCAGGCGCACGTGACCGCGGTGAATCTCCGGGTGAGCGGAGCCGCCGAGCACGATCCGCAGGGCGAGGCGGCGATCGCGACGCTGCGCCAGGAATGGCTGCTGCCGGTCGGCGCGTCGTTCCGCCAATCGGTGTGGGAGCGCGAGAAATCGCGCGCGGTCGCCATGCTCGCGGGCAGCGGATATGCAGCGGCCAAGCTCACGACGAGCCTCGCGCAGATCGATCCCGTGGCGTCCACCGCCGAGCTTGGCGTCGACATCGACAGCGGTCCGCTGTTTCACGTCGGCGAGCTCGACATCACCGGGCTGTCGCGCTATCCGCCCGAGCTCCTGCGCAACTACCGGACGCTGAAGCGCGGCGATCGCTATTCGATCACCCAGCTCGACCAGTTCGTGCGCCGCCTCAATGGCACCGGCTACTTCGCGAGCGTGCAGGCGGCGATCGACACCGATCCTGCGCATGCGTCGGACG
>JBLMVY010000037.1:0-8547 GCA_050256935.1 Candidatus Levyibacteriota bacterium
ATTCGCTGACGATCCCGATCGACGACCCGTCCGGGGCCCCGGAGTCGACGGTGATGGACGAGACCTTCAAGGTCGCGCTGACGCGCCTCGACGATCGCATCCGCGTCGGCGGCACCGCCGAACTCGCCGGCTATTCGCGCAGGCTCCGTGCGAGCCGCCGGGCAACGCTCGAGCACGTCGTCGGCGACCTGTTTCCCGGCGGCGGCGACGTCGCCAGGGCGACGTTCTGGACCGGGCTGCGCCCGATGACACCCGACGGCACGCCGGTGATCGGGCAGAGTCCCTATCCCAACCTGTTCCTCGCCACCGGCCACGGGACACTGGGCTGGACGATGTCGGCCGGGACCGGGCAGGTCGTCGCCGACGTGGTCTCGGGACGCAAGCCCGCGATCGATCTCGACGGGCTCACGTACGCGCGCTACGCCGAAGACTGAGCCGGCGCCGGGCTGTCGCCGCTAGGCAACGGTCGCGGTCCTGTGCAACAATGTCTGCAACTATTTGCATCAGGGTGACCGCGATGCTGGACCGTGACGGCTATCGCCCGAACGTCGCCATTGTCGTCGCCAACGGCAGAAACCTGGTTTTCTGGGGCAAGAGGATCCGCGAGCATTCCTGGCAGTTTCCGCAAGGTGGCATCAATCCCGGCGAGGCGCCCGAGCAGGCGATGTACCGGGAACTGCGCGAGGAAGTCGGGCTCCAGCCGCAGCACGTCAGGATTCTCGGCCGGACGCGCGACTGGCTGCGTTACGACGTGCCCCAACACTGGATCAAGCGCGAATGGCGCGGCAGCTACCGGGGGCAGAAGCAGATCTGGTATCTGCTGCGGCTCACCGGTCGCGACAGCGATGTCAGCCTGCGCGCGACCGATCATCCGGAATTCGACGCCTGGCGCTGGCACGAATACTGGATCCCGCTCGACTCCGTGATCGAGTTCAAGCGCGACGTCTACCGGCGCGCGCTGCGCGAGCTCGAGCGCTATCTGCACGTGCGTCCGCAGACGCGTCGCGAGCGCCTCTACGGCTGGGCGCGCCCCGAGATGCCGGCGTCCTACGTCGATCCCGAGGCCCAGCCGGAGAACTAGCCGGCACCGTCAGCGCATCATGCCGAGGCCGCCGGCGACGTGGGGCGTCACCATCATGCCGCTGAACACGTAGCCGGCGAGGATGCCGAGCACGATGCCGCACAGCACGACGACCAGGGTGAAGGGCACGGCCTTCTCCGGCGACGCCTTCTTCAGCAGGGGGGCGCCGAGGAAGAACGTGTAGAACGCGTAGATCGTCGCGAGCAGGCCCAGCAGTCCGCCCAGCATCCCCAGCAGGTTGAGGATGCCGGCGAGCCACGCCGCCGTGTAGCTGTACGCCGTCAGCTTGAGCGATGCGATGAAATCCCGGGTGCCGCCGAACGACGGCGCGAGGCTGTCGACGATCAGCGCCAGGACGAAGGTGATGATCAGCGACAGCACGTACTGCGCGACCGCCCACTGCAGCGAACGCGTCGACAGCAGCAGCGCCACCGGCCCGATCGCGGCGAGGATCATGACCCAGCCGGTGTAGATCGACTGCACCGTCGCCGGCTCGACCGCGATCTTGGGCCATTCGCTGCGCGGGTCGAGGAGGATTCCCTTGACGCGGTCGACGATGCTCATGCATGCCCCCTGGCGAGTTGGAATTCTTGCGCCGGAGTTTAGGGGAGCGGGCGGCGGCTGTCGACCGCCGCGCTACTCGAGCAGCACCAGGTTGTCGCGGTGGATGAGCTCGGGCTCGTCGACGTAGCCGAGGATCGCCTCGATCTCGGAGGACGGCTTGCGCAGGATGCGCGCAGCTTCCTGCGCACCGTAGTTGACGAGGCCGCGCGCGATCTCGCGACCGTCGGAGGTGAAGCAGCCGACGACCTCGCCGCGCTCGAAGTCGCCGCTGACGGCGACCACGCCGATCGGCAGCAGGCTCTTGCCTTCGCGCGTCAGCGCGCGCACCGCGCCCGGGTCGAGCTGGAGTCGGCCCGCGAGCTGCACGTGATCGGCGAGCCACTGCTTGCGCGCGGCGAGGGAGTTGCGCTCCGCCGTGAACTGCGTCCCGATCGCCTCGCCTGCCGCGAGTCGGGTCAGCACGTCGGGCTCGCGGCCGCAGGCGATGACCGTCGATGCGCCCGAGCGCGCCGCCCGCTTGGCGGCGAGCACCTTGGTCAGCATGCCGCCGCGCCCGATGGCGCTGCCGGCGCCGCCGGCCATGGCCTCGAGCGCCGGATCGCCGGCGCGCGCCGTCTTCACGAGCGTCGCCGCAGGGTCGCTGCGCGGGTCGGCGGTGTACAGACCCTGCTGGTCGGTCAGCAGCACCAGCACGTCGGCTTCGACGAGGTTGGTCACCAGCGCGCCCAGGGTGTCGTTGTCGCCAAAGCGGATCTCGTCGGTCGTGACGGTGTCGTTCTCGTTGATCACCGGGATCACGCCCAGCGCGAGCAGCGTCGTCAGCGTCGTGCGCGCGTTGAGGTAGCGCCTGCGGTCGGCGAGATCCTCGTGCGTCAGCAGCACCTGCGCCGTGCGCAGTCCGTATTCCGCGAACGCGCGCTCGTAGGCCTGCACCAGGCCCATCTGCCCGACCGCCGCGGCCGCCTGCAATTCGTGGATCGCATGCGGACGCGTCGACCAGCCCAGACGCAGCATGCCTTCGGCGATCGCCCCGGAGGAGACCAGGATCACCGACTTGCCGCCGCGGGACAGCTGCGCGATCTCGCCGGCCCAGCGCGCCACCGCCGCATGATCGAGTCCGCGTCCTTCGTTGGTGACGAGGCTCGATCCGACCTTGACCACCAGCCGGCCGGCGCGCGCGACGGCGCCGCCGCCGACCCGATCCCCTTCGTCCCCTGCGCGCGGCGATTCGCCCTCGGGGCGGCCCTTGGTGCTCATGCCGCGTCCGCGTCCCTGCGCCTGCGCCGGCTTGCGACGGGCGCAGGCCTGGCGGCCATCGGCGCCTGCGCCACGTCCACGGGCGCCGGCGCGACGACCGCCACGCCTGCGGCTGGCTGCGCGGCGGCAGGGAGCTCCGCCGCCCGCTGCGCGCCTGCGGGCACCTCGGCGGGCACCGGCGGATGCTGGTCGAGCCAGTCCTGGATCGCGTAGGTCAGCTCGCGGCAGCCCTTGCCGTCGATGGCGGCGATGGCGAACCACGGCCCTTTCCAGCGGTACTTCTTCACGAACGCCTTGGCGCGCGCCTCGCGCTCGCCTTCGGGGAGGAGGTCGAGCTTGTTCAGCACCAGCCAGCGCGGCTTGGCGTGGAGGGCAGGATCGTACTTGCGCAACTCCTCGACGATCGCGCGGGCGTCGGCAACGGGATTCGCGTCCGGATCGAGCGGGGCGACGTCCACCAGATGCAGCAGCAGGCGCGTGCGCTGCAGGTGGCGCAGGAACTGGTGGCCGAGCCCCGCGCCCTCGGCGGCACCTTCGATCAGGCCCGGGATGTCGGCAACGACGAAGCTTCGGCCCTCGTCGGTGCGCACGACGCCGAGCTGCGGGGCGAGGGTGGTGAACGGATAGTCGGCGACCTTGGGTCGCGCGGCGGAAATCGCGCGAATCAGCGTCGACTTGCCGGCATTGGGCAGGCCGAGCAGGCCGACGTCGGCGAGGACCTTGAGCTCCAGATGCAGGCGTCGCTTCTCTCCGGGCTCGCCGGGGGTCGCCTGGCGCGGCGCGCGATTGACGCTCGACTTGAAGTGCAGGTTGCCCAGTCCACCCTTGCCGCCCTTGGCGACGAGGGCGCGCGCGCCGTCGTGATCGAGATCGGCGATGGTCTCGCCGGTGTCGGCATCGCTGATCGTCGTGCCGACCGGCATGCGCAGCACCACGTCGTCGGCGCCGCGTCCGTACTGGTCCGCGCCACGGCCGTTCTCGCCGCGCTTCGCGCGGTGGATCCGCGCATAGCGATAGTCGATCAGCGTGTTGATGTTGCGGTCGGCCACCGCCCAGATGCTGCCGCCGCGGCCGCCGTCACCCCCGTCGGGTCCGCCGCGCGGAACGTACTTCTCGCGGCGAAACGACGCGGCGCCGTTGCCGCCGTCGCCTGCCAGCACTTCGATCAGAGCCTCGTCGATGAACTTCAAGTGGCATCCTTCAGATAGAGCACGTAGCGCTCGGTCGCGTCGCCACGCCGGCTTCCGGCCCATTCGACGCGCCAGCCGGCGATCTGCGGCGGCGGACCCTGCTGCGTGCCGTACTGCACCAGCAGCGCGGGGCAATCGGGCGCCGGATGGGTCTCCTCGCGCACGGTGACCAGCCCGGCGAAATACTGGAACAGCGCGCGCTGCGGGTCCCCCAGATTGCGGCTGGCGACGCAGCCCTGCGCAGGCAGCTGCGCCTTGACGCTCTCCACAAGGTGGCGGTACGAGCGGCGGGAGTCAAGGTAGGGCAGCCAGATCGTCGAGTACAGGCACCAGACCAGCGTGACGCCCGCGGCCCAGTTGAGGACGGCGCGACGGTTGCTGCGCCGGGCGGGGCGGACCAGGGCGATCCACAGCAGCGTGAGGAACAGCGCGGCGGCGACGGCGCTCAGGTGGAAGCTCGGACGAAAACCCGTCTCGGTGTCGCGAAACAGCGTGGCGACGGCCCGTGACATCCCATAGAGCCTCGCATCGATCCACACGCCCCAGACGACGATCGCGAGCAGGCCGAAGGTGAGGATGCCAAACCAGTCCAGCGCAGCCGAGTAGCCGCGCTTGAGGGAATCGACCTCCAGCGTCGCGAGGAGGGCGAGGGGAACGACCAGGGGCAACGCCTGGTTCAGCTTGGGGTCGGGCGCCAGCAGCAGGTTGGCGAAGATCACGACCGCCAGCAATCCCGGAAGCTGCACCGAGGGTTGCGCGATTCCGCCGTTGAACCCGCGGCCGCGCGTCCACAGCATCCACGCGATCAGGGGGAGCGACGGCCACGCGAACCAGAGGATGTTGCGCAGGAAGTACAGCGGCTCGGCGCTCGCCGCACCACCGGGAAGGGCGATGAAACTGGCGGCGCGCTGGCCGTCGATCCAGGCGTCGAAGAGCGCGTCGCCGCGCAGGTCCAGCGCCACCAGCCAGGGCGCCGCGAGGCCCGCGGCGACGACCAGCGCAACGACCAGCGTGACCGCGTATTCACGCCGGCGCCAGGCGGCCCCCAGGGCCGGCAGCAGCGCGGACGTCAGTGCGAGCCAGGCCGGCGCCTGCACGCCCTGGCTCAGGAAGGCGATGGCCGCACCCAGCCCGATCCAGGCGCCCCCGGCGGCGGCGCGGCGCAGCGCCAGCGCGTGGCCGTAGAGCGCGATCGCGATGCCTGCCATGGCGCCCAGGTCCCCGGACAGCACGTGTCCCCGGTCCCAGAGGCCGACGGTTCCGATCAGCAACAGCACCGGCAGCCAGCGGAACTCGGGGCCCGCGAGCTCGCCCCCCGCGAGCGCGCTGAACAGCAGCGTCAGCGCCAGCGCCAGTCCGGCGACCAGCCGGGCCGCATCGAAAGGCTCGAGCGGCGGCGAGAGGAGGTGCTGGGAGACGGCAGCGATGGCGGGCAGGAGCGGCGGGTGGGCGAGGTCCACCTCGCCTGCGAGGCGCGGGACGACATAGTCGCCGGTCTGGCTGATTTCCCAGGCGATGCCGAAGTTCGTCGCATCGTCGAACTTCCATGGATCGTGGCCGACCAGGCCGAGGGCGATCCACGCGACGGCCAGCAGCAGCAGCCCTGCCTGCTTCCAGCTGCGGTAGGGCTCCGACGGACTCAGCCGTGCGGAGTCGGCGGGACGAGGTGCGTGGCCTGGGGCGCTGCGCATGGCGGGAGAATGGCGGCAACGGCGCATCGTCGCAACGAAAAAGGCAGCCGAAGCTGCCTTTTTTCGCGGTTGCGGATGCCGGCCTGCGTGATCAGGCGGATGTCGTGGCCGACTTGCTGCCGTAGCGCTGGCGGAACTTCTCGACCCGGCCCGCGGTGTCCATGATCTTCTGCTTGCCCGTGTAGAACGGGTGGCAGGACGAGCAGACTTCAACGTGCAGCGGCTTGTCGATCGTCGAGCGCGTCGTGAAGGTGTTGCCGCAGCTGCAGCTGACCTGGATTTCGCTGTACTTGGGATGGATGTCGGTCTTCATTGCGCGCCTCGTATGCGGGCGATCCGCGGCATTCGCGAATCGTCGTTGGGTGGTGCCGCCGGTAGCACCATCCGCGGCGCGCCCGGTCGCTGCCCCGGCAATGCCCCCCGATGTTGCCCCGATGTTGCCCCGATTTGTCACTGGCCGCCGTGGCGGGACCTGACTTGCGATCCCGGCGGTCTGGCGAATCGGAGATTATCCGCGATCCTTGGTTGCAATGCAAGATCCGGCCGTCCCCGGGGCCGGGGACGGCGCTCTAAGTGCTTGATGCAGAAAAGACTATCGCCGGGCCACTGCCGGCGCCGGCGGCGCCGGCCGACGGCTCAGGGGGCAGGGTTGCCCTCGCGCACGCTGGCGCGGATCTGCTGGCGAAGCTCGGGAGAATCCTGGTGCTTGTGCACCAGGATCGCATGTTGCGTCGCAGCATCCACGAGCTCGTCGACGTTGTCCGCCGAGATCGCGACGGTGCAGTGGGTGTCGCTCGGGAAATTCCGGCAATCGATGAATTTGCGTGCCATGGGACGCCCTCCAACGCGCGGGAACCGGGTCGCCCGGTTCGGGCCGTGCCCGCCTCGCGGCCGGCCGGGTCGATCATGCTGCGCCGGTCGTGGGCAGGCCGCAATACGCGCAATCGCGTACGGTGCGGAGCGAGCCGGGATGCGACCCCGAAGGCGGAGCGCGGACTTCGAGCGCAGCGCGTGAGCGGAGTGCCGGAATCTCCGGCGTCAGCCACGCCTCATCGAGTCGAAGAAGTCCGCGTTGCTCTTGGTCGCCTTGACCTTGTCGAGCAGGAATTCCATGGCCTCGAGCTCGTCCATCGGGTAGAGCAGCTTCCGGAGGATCCAGATCTTCTGCAGGATGTCCGGCTTGAGCAGGAGTTCCTCGCGCCGTGTGCCCGAGCGGTTCACGTTGATCGCCGGATAGATGCGCTTTTCCGCCATCCGCCGATCGAGGTGGATTTCCATGTTGCCCGTGCCCTTGAACTCCTCGTAGATCACGTCGTCCATCCGCGACCCGGTGTCGATCAGCGCGGTGGCGATGATCGTCAGCGACCCGCCTTCCTCGATGTTGCGCGCGGCGCCGAAGAACCGCTTGGGCCGCTGCAGGGCGTTGGCGTCGACGCCGCCGGTCAGCACCTTGCCCGACGCCGGGACGACGGTGTTGTAGGCGCGTGCGAGGCGGGTGATCGAGTCGAGGAGGATGACGACGTCCTTCTTGTGCTCGACCAGGCGCTTGGCCTTCTCGATCACCATCTCGGCAACCTGCACGTGCCGGGTCGCGGGTTCGTCGAAGGTCGAGGCCACGACCTCGCCGCGGACCGTGCGCTGCATCTCGGTCACTTCCTCCGGACGCTCGTCGATCAGCAGGACGATCAGGATCACGTCGGGGTGGTTGGCGGTGATCGCGTGGGCGATGTGCTGCAGCATCACCGTCTTGCCGGACTTGGGCGAGGCGACGAGCAGGCCGCGCTGGCCCTTGCCGATCGGCGCGACGATGTCGATGATCCGCCCGGTGGTGTTCTCCTCGGCCTTGATGTCGCGCTCGAGGACCATTGGCTCGTCCGGGAACAGCGGCGTCAGGTTCTCGAACAGGATCTTGGACTTGGCGTTCTCGGGCGGCTCGCCGTTGACCTTGTCGACCTTGACCAGCGCGAAGTAGCGCTCGCCGTCCTTGGGCGTGCGGATCTCGCCCTCGATCGTGTCCCCGGTGTGCAGGTTGAAGCGGCGGATCTGCGACGGCGAGATGTAGATGTCGTCGGTGCCGGCGAGATAGCTGGTGTCGGGCGAGCGCAGGAAGCCGAAGCCGTCGGGCAGGACCTCGAGGACCCCCTCGCCGAAGATGCTCTCGCCCTTCTTCGCCTGGCTCTTCAGCAGGGCGAAGATGAGGTCATGCTTGCGCATGCGGTTCGCGCCCTCGATCTCCATCGAGTTGGCGATTTCCAGGATCTCGGATACGTGCTTGGCTTTGAGTTCAGAAAGGTGCATGGCGCGCGGAAACCGCGTTGGACGGTCGGTGGGACCGATGGCGGATGGAAGAGTGGGGAAACCTTGGCGGCGCCGCGGGAGGGCGGCAGCCTGGATATGCGCCTGCGCGTACCTGCGCCCGGCGTGGCCGGGCGCTCGTAGCGCCCGCCAATCACCAGAAGAGGGTAACGGCCCCCGGAAGGGCTGTCAAGAAACGGGGGTCAGAGGTGGCTGTCGAGGAAGGCGATCAGTTGCGATTTCGTCACTGCGCCGACCTTCTGTGCGTGGACCTGGCCGCCCTTGTAGAGGATGACCGTGGGAATGCCGCGGATGCCGAATTTCATCGGCGTCGCCGGATTCGCATCGATGTCGAGCTTCGCCACGGTGAGCTTGCCCTCGTAGGACTTCGCCACCTCGTCCAGCACCGGCGCGAACATCCTGCACGGGCCGCACCATTCCGCCCAGAAATCCACCAGCACCGGGTTCG
>JBLMVY010000038.1:0-14738 GCA_050256935.1 Candidatus Levyibacteriota bacterium
GGCCAGCGCAGCCGCGTCGAGGCGAATCTCCTCGCGGCCCTGCCGGTCGCGCCGCGGACGCTGCCTCGCCATCGCCGGCGTGCGCACGATGAGGCGGATGCCGCCTGCGGGGGTGTCGACGTAGAGTTCCGCGGCCTCATGCCCCGACGCGGGACCGGCGCGGTAGGCGATGCCCCGGTTGATCAGCACGAGCTCGACCGCCTTCGCATCGTCGGCGACGACCTCGATCCTGATGTCGCTGTGCTCGCTGGCCCAGCCTGCCGCCACCCCGCCGGTCAGTGCCGGATCGAACGGTTTCAGGTCCTGCATCCAGCGCAGCGCCTCGGCACGCTGGTTGCGCAGCGACGCGGCATGCGCCTCGCCGCCGAACAGCGCGTGGTGGGCGATCAGCGCGGCTTCGATTTCGTCGTCGCCGGGCAGCGCGCAGCTCGCTTCGAGCATCAGCTGCCGCGCCGCCTTGCGCTTGGCGACGGACCAGTCGGTCAACCCATGCTCGACGATGTAGCGAGCGGCGAGATCGGCGATCCGCGCGCGGTTCTGCAGGTCGCGGCCCCCCGGCGCGGACCGGAGCGCGCGACCCGCATGGGCTGCGTGCCCTCGGGTGGCCATCAGAACAGCTGGTTGCGCACGTCGCGCGCAGGTCCCGGCGCCGCGCCGGGGACGGTGGCGGGGGCCAGCGCGTCCTGGCCGCGCCGCGGCGTGAATTCCGCCATGAACCAGTCGGAAAGCGTGGAGGAGTCGTCGCGCAGCCCGGTGTCGGGGTTGATGCGCACCGACACGACGCCGGCCGGGGGGTCGGGCATCTGCTCGGGCACGCCCTTGAGCGCGCGCTGCATGTACGACATCCAGATCGGCAGCGCGGCGCGGGCGCCGGTTTCGGCGGTGCCGAGGGTCTTCGGCTGGTCGTAGCCGATCCAAGCGATGCCGACCTTGGCCATGTCGTAGCCGCAGAACCACGCGTCGACGTCCTCGTTGGTGGTGCCGGTCTTGCCGGCCAGGTCGCTGCGCTTGAGTTCCGCCGCCTTCGCGCCGGTGCCGTAGGTGACGACGTCGTGCAGCAGCGAGTTCATGATGAACGCGTTGCGCGGGTCGATCACCCGCTCGGCATCCTTGCCCGCCACGGCCGGCTTGGCTTCGGACAGCACGGCGCCGTGGCTGTCGGTGATCCTGGCGATCAGGTAGGGCGTGATCCGGTAGCCGCCGTTGGCGAACACCGAGTAGGCGGTCGCCATCTGCATCGGCGTCGCCGACCCGGCACCGAGCCCCATCGTAAGGTACGCCGGATGCAGCTTGGGATCGAAGCCGAAGCGCGCGATGTAGTCCTGCGCGTATTGCGGGCCGATCGCCTGCAGGATGCGGATGGTGACGAGATTCTTGGACTTGGCGAGCGCCATGCGCAGGCGCATCGGACCCTCGAACTTGCCGTCGTAGTTCTTGGGTTCCCAGGCTTCGCCCCCCGCCTGGTCGGCGGGCACGAAGAACGGCGCGTCGTTGATGACGGTGGCCGGCGTGAAACCCTTCTCCAGCGCGGCCGAATAGATGAAAGGCTTGAACGAGGATCCGGGCTGGCGGTACGCCTGGGTCACGTGGTTGAACTCGTTGCGCGCGAAATCGAAGCCCCCGACCAGGGCGAGGATCGCGCCGTCCTGCGGCCGGACCGAGACGAACGCGGCTTCGGCCAGCGGCGCCTGGGCGATCGCGTAGTGCCCCTTTTCGTCACGGATCAACCGCACGATGGCGCCGGGCCGGATCCGCTGGTTGGCGGGCGTGCGCTCGGAGAGGGCGCGCTGCACGAACTTGAGGCCCGCGCCGCCCACGACCGCCTGGTCGCCGCTCGCCAGGACCGCCCGCACTTCCTGCGGGCTCGCCTGCAGGACGACCGCGGCGAGGATGCCGTCGCTGTCCGGGTGATCCTGGAACACCCGGTCCAGGACGGCGTCCTGTTCCGCGGTGTCGGCAGGCAGGTTCACGTAGCCCTCGGGTCCCCGGTAACCGTGTCGCTGGTCGTAGTCGAGGAGTCCGCGGCGGACCGCCGAGTAGGCGGCATCCTGATCGGCCCGCCGGATGGTCGTCCAGACGGTGATGCCGCGCGTGTAGGCATCGTCGCCATAGGCGTCGTAGACGACCTGCCGGGCCATCTCGGCGACGTACTCGGCGTGGACGGAGACGGGGTCGCGGGACGTGGGCCGGACGTTCAGTGGCGCATTTTGTGCTTCACGATATTGGTCGTCCGTAATGTAGTGAAGATCATGCATGCGCTTGAGGACGTACTGCTGACGGATCCTGGCCCGGCGCGGGTTCGCGATCGGGTTGTACGCCGACGGCGCCTTGGGCAGCCCCGCCAGCATTGCCGCCTGCGGGATGGTGATCTGGGCCAGCGGCGTGCCGAAGTAGGTCTGCGATGCCGCCGCGAAGCCGTAGGCGCGCTGGCCGAGGTAGATCTGGTTGATGTACAGCTCGAGGATCTCGTCCTTGGTGAAGTTGGCCTCGATCTTCCAGGCGAGCAGGGCTTCCCTGAGCTTGCGCGACATCGTCTTCTCGCGCGTGAGGAAGAAATTGCGCGCGACCTGCATGGTGATCGTCCCGGCACCCTGCTGGGTGGCCCCGGCGGTGACGTTGGACAGGGCGGCGCGCAGGACGCTCAAATAGTCGACACCGCCGTGTTGGTAGAAACGCTCGTCTTCGGCGGCCAAAATGGCGTGTTTCATGACATCCGGGACCTGGCCGATACGCACCACGGCGCGCCGTTCCTCTCCGAACTCGCCGAGCAGGTCCCCGTCGGCCGAGAGCACCCGGAGGGGAACTTTGGGCTGGTAATCGGCCAGGGCGTCGAGAGGGGGGAGGGTCGGCCACAGCAGGGCGACGACGAAGCCGCCCAAGAGGGCACCGACCAGCGCCAGGCCGAGGACGACCGAGCCCGTATACAGTAACCAGCGTTTTAGCACGACGGAATAAAACTTATGTTTGGGGCAGGGGTTCCCGCCCAATTATAGGCACGCATGCAACACTCGCAGCCGAAAAGGGAAACAATTTGACAACAGTGGTACTTGCTGCCAGAGTTTAATGTAGATTATCAGCAACGGGCCCACCAACGCCATGCTTGCCGAAAACCTCTCATCCGTCGTGGACTTGTTCAAAACCAAGTCCCCCGTGCTCCTTGGCGCCGATATCGCGTCGACGTCGATCAAGCTGGTCGAGCTCGCCGATGCCGGCAAGGGGCTCTACCGTCTCGAGCGCTATGTCATCGAGCCCCTGCCCAAGGACGTCGTCACCGACGGCAACATCGTCAACGTCGAAGCGGCCGCGGAGGCACTCAAGCGCGCCTGGAAGCGCCTGGGCAGCCGCAACCGGAACGTCGCCCTGGCGCTGCCGGCGGCGATGGTCATCACCAAGAAGATCATCGTGGCCGCCGGCCAGCGGGAGGAGGACCTCGAGCTGACGGTGGAGGCCGAGGCCAACCAGTACATCCCCTTTGCCCTCGACGAGGTCAATCTCGATTTCCAGACCCTGGGCCCCGCCCCCAACAACCCCGACGAGGTCGAGGTCCTGATCGCCGCCTCGCGCAAGGAGAAGGTCGAGGACCGGGTCGCCGTCGCCGAGATGGCGGGTCTCAAGGCGCGCATCCTCGACGTCGAATCGTACGCGACCCAGGAAGCGTTCCGCCTGATCGCGCCCTCGCTGCCCGCGAACGGCCGCGACCAGAACATCGCGCTGGTCGACATCGGCGCGCACGTCACCCACTTCTACGTCCTTCGCAACAACCAGATTCTATTCTCCCGCGACCAGGCTTTCGGCGGCAATCAGCTCACCCAGGACATCCAGCGGGCGTTCAACCTGTCGCCCGACGAGGCCGAGTCGGCGCGCAAGAACCAGGGGCTGCCGGAGAACTACGACCGCGATGTGCTGCAGCCGTTCATGGAGTCGCTGGCGCTGGAGGTGACCCGGGCGCTGCAGTTCTTCTTCACCTCGACATCCTACAACCAGGTCGACCAGATCGTGCTCGCCGGCGGCTGCGCACTGCTGCCGGGGCTCGACGAGCTGGTCGCCAAGCGTGCCGGGGTGGCGACGCTGGTCGCCAATCCGTTCGCGTCGATGCAGGCGTCGGACCGGATCCGGCCGCGGCAGCTCGCCCAGGAGGCGCCGATGCTGATGATCGCCACCGGGCTCGCCATGCGCAGTTTCGAATAGGGATCGGACCATGCGCATCAACCTGCTGCCTCATCGCGAGCAAGCACGGCAGGCGCGCCAGCGCCAGTTCGTCACGCTGGCGATCGCGTTCACGGTGCTGGGCCTCGCCATCGTCGCGCTGGTGCACGCGATCTTCGTCGCCCAGATCGACAACCAGATCTCGCGCAACAACCTGCTTAAGAGCGAGATCGCCAAGCTCGACGCCCAGATCAAGGAGATCGACAAGCTGCGCGAGCAGATCGCGCAGGTGCTGGCGCGCAAGCAGGTGGTCGAGACGCTGCAGTCCAACCGCAACGAGGCGGTGCACCTGCTCGACCAGCTCGTGCGCCAGCTGCCCGACGGGACCTATCTGAAGTCGGTGAAGCAGACCGACGCCAAGGTCACGATCGTCGGCTACGCGCAATCGAACGCGCGGGTGTCGACCCTGATGCGCAACATCGACTCGTCGCCCTGGCTGGAGAAGGCCGAGCTGGTCGAGGTGCGCCTGGTGTCGCTGCCCGCCCCGCCGGGGGGTGCGCCGATGCACCTCAACGAGTTCACGCTGAACTTCATGATCAAGCGTGCGGCGCCGGCGCAGATTCCGCATGCGCCGGGGGCGCCGGCAGCCAAGGGAGCCTAGGCATGACGCTCGACGATTTCCGCCGGCTCAACCTGCGCGAAGTGGGCAAGTGGCCGCTCGCGCCCAAGATCGTGATCCTGGTGCTGCTGCTCGTGGCCATCCTCGGCCTCGGCGCGTACTTCGACTGGAAGGACCAGTGGGACACGCTGACCGCGGCCCAGCAGGACGAGACCCGCCTGAAGACCCAGTACGCGGAGAAGAAGGCCAAGGCGATCAACTACGACCTCTATGTCCAGCAGCTCGCCGAGGTCGACCAGTCGTTCGGCGCGCTGGTCAAGCAGCTGCCCAACAAGTCCGAGATCGACGCGCTGCTCACCGACATCAACCAGGCTGGCCTCGGGCGCGGCCTGCAGTTCGACCTGTTCAAGCCGGCGCCGCAGGAGAAGATGGCCGACTTCTATGCCGAGCTGCCCATCAACATCAAGATCACCGGCAACTACCACGACATCGGCGCGTTCGCGAGCGACGTCGCGGCGCTGCCGCGCATCGTCACGCTGAACGACCTGTCGATCGTCAACGACAAGGGGACGCTCAGCATGGAGGCCGTCGCCAAGACCTTCCGCTACCTCGACGAGGAGGAGATGGCGAAGCAGCGTGCGCTGCAAAAGGACAAGGGGCGCCGGAAATGAAGCGGGCTGCCGTCGTTGCCGTCGCCGCCGCCGCGCTGCTCGCCGGCTGCGGCGGGGAATCCCACCAGGACCTGCGCGACTGGATGGCCGCACAGGGCAAGAACGCGCGCGGTCACCTCGACCCGATCCCGCAGATCAAGCCCTACGAGCCCTTCGTCTACAACGATTTCGACCTGCCCGACCCGTTCAAGCCGCGCAAGATCGAGCCCGCCAAGGGCGATGGCAGCAGCAAGCTCGCCCCCGACCTCACGCGCCGGAAGGAACCGCTCGAGGCCTTCCCGCTGGAGTCGCTGTCGATGGTGGGCACGATCGAGAAGGGGAAGACGCGCTATGCGCTGGTGAAGACCCCCGGGCGCGACATCTACCAGGTGCGCCAGGGCAATCACATGGGCCAGGACTTCGGCGTCATCACCGGCATCACCGACTCCGAGATCGATCTCAAGGAACTCGTGCAGGACGGCTCGGGCGACTGGTCCGAGCGCTCGAGCACGCTGAATCTGCAGCAGGCTGACCAGAATACACAGGAGAAGAAATGAGCGCCTATCGCGTCGGTCACCGGGTGGGCTGGGGGGGCGTTGCCGCCTGGAGCACGTGGATCGCCCGCATCGCCGGGTTACTCGCGCTGGCCGTGGCGGGCGCGGCGCTGGCCCAGTCCGCCAACAGCATCGAGCAGGTTTCCGTGACCCGCGGCGCGTCGGGCAACACGGTCGTCCGCTTCACGCTCAAGGCGCCCCTGGCGAATCCTCCCGCAGGCTTCGCGGTCGTCAGCCCCCCGCGGATCGCCCTCGACTTCATGAACACGACGAATGCGCTGCCGAGCAACCAGCGCGCCGTCGACGATCCTTCGCTGCGCAGCCTGCAGTTCGTCGAGGCGGGCGGGCGCACGCGCGTCGTCTTCAACCTCAACAAGCCCCAGACCTTCGACACCAAGGTCGAGGGCAACACGGTGCTGGTCACGCTGGCCGACAGCGGCTCGGCGTCGGCGCAGGCCGGCCAGGAGCAGGTCCAGCGCTTCGCGGAGGCGAAGGCCGCCGACCAGCAGCACGCGCTGCGCGACGTCGATTTCCGGCGCGGCAAGAACGGCGAGGGCCGCATCGTCGTCGATCTCTCCGACGCCAGCACGGGCATCGACATCCGCCAGCAGGGCCCGCGACTCATCGTCGATTTCCACAAGACGACCGTGCCCCGCAACCTCGAGCGGCGCATGGACGTGGGCGATTTCAACACGCCCGTCGTGACCGTCGACACCTTCCCGCGCAACGGCGACGCGCGGATGGTCATCGAGCCCAAGGGCATCTGGGAATACTCGGCCTACCAGGCGGACAACCGGTTCATCGTCGAGGTGAAGCCGATCCAGGACGACCCGAACAAGCTCGTCCAGGGCAGCCGCACCGGCTACAAGGGCGAGAAGCTGTCGCTCAACTTCCAGAACATCGAAGTGCGCTCGGTGCTGCAGGTGATCGCCGACTTCACCGGCCTCAACATCGTCACCAGCGACACGGTGACCGGCAACCTGACCCTGCGGCTGAAGGACGTGCCCTGGGACCAGGCGCTCGACATCATCATGCAGACCAAGGGCCTCGACATGCGCAAGAACGGGAACATCGTTCTGATCGCGCCGCGCGAGGAGCTTGCGCTGAAGGAGAAGCAGCAGCTCGAAGCCCAGGCGCAGATCAACGACCTCGAGCCCCTGCAGACCGAGACCTTCCAGCTCAACTACGCCAAGGCCGCCGACATCCTGAACATCGTCAGCGTCGGCAAGTCCGGCACCGACACCGGTGCGCGCTTCCTCTCCAAGCGCGGCACCGCGTTCGTCGATCCGCGCACCAACATGCTGTTCGTGACCGACATCCCGAGCAGGCTCGAGGAAGTGCGCCGGGTGATCCGCGAGATCGACACCGCGGTGCGCCAGGTCCTGATCGAGGCGCGCATCGTCATCGCCGACGACACCTTCAGCCGCGAGCTCGGCGTGCGTTTCGGCCAGCAGACCGGGGCGACGCTGTTCAACCGGCGCTACGCCCTGGGCAGCGGCGGATCGCTGTCGACGACGCCGGTGGTGTCGCTGGGCAGCGGCACCGGCGGGCTGACCCGCACGACGGCCACGCAGACGCCGTTCGAGCTCGCATCGGGACTCGCGTCGGCGGGGTACTCCGACTCCAACCAGCTCAACGTCAACCTCCCGGTCACCAATGCCGCAGGCCAGCTCGCGCTGACGCTGATCAACCTCGGCAGCGGCAACCTGGTCAACCTGGAGCTGACCGCGCTCGAGGCCGACAACCGCGGCAAGGTCGTGTCGAGCCCGCGCGTCATCACCGGCGACAACCAGAAGGCGCACATCGAGCAGGGCACGGAGATTCCCTACGTCACGCCCGGCAGCGCCAACAACCCGGCGACCGTCAGCTTCAAGAAGGCCGTGCTCGCCCTCGACGTCACGCCGCAGATCACCCCCGACGGGCGCGTGATCATGCAGGTCGAGATCCGCAAGGACTCGGTCGGCCAGCAGGTGAACGCCGGGAACGGGTTCACGATCCCGTCGATCGACACGCGGAACGTGCTGACGCAGATCTCCGTCAACAACGGCGACACCGCCGTGATCGGCGGCATCTACGAGGAGACGATCCGGAACGACACGACCAAGGTTCCGTTCCTCGGCGACGTGCCGGTGGTCGGCAACCTGTTCAAGAACACCAGCCGGTCGAGCCAGAAGACCGAGCTGCTGATCTTCCTCACCCCGCGGATCGTCAAGGACACGGTCACCTCGGTGCGCTAGCGCAAACCCCGCTTTAATCAGGGACGGACCGCGTTTTCGGACTCCCGAAAACGCGGTCCGTCCCTGATTTGTTGCATCCTCTACAATGCCCCGGTGTCGCTACACCGGGGCAATTTATTTCTGGTCGGCTTGATGGGCGCGGGGAAGACCACGCTCGGGCGCGCGCTCGCCAAGCGGCTCGACAAGCGCTTCGTCGACGCGGACCACGAGCTCGAGGCGCGCCTGGGCGTCAGCATCCCCACGATCTTCGAGGTCGAGGGCGAGGCGGGCTTTCGCGACCGCGAGGAAGCCGTGATCGCCGAGCTGACGAGGCTGACCGACATCGTGCTGTCGACCGGCGGCGGGGCGGTGATGCGCGCCGGCTCGCGCGCGCGGCTGCGCGAGAACGGCACGGTGCTCTACCTGCACGCCAAGCCCGAGATTCTCTGGCAGAGGCTGCGCGGGAGCCGGCATCGCCCGATGCTCCAGGCCGCCGATCCGCGGACGCGGCTGGTCGACCTCTACACGCTGCGCGATCCGCTCTACCGCGAGGTCGCGCACCATGTCATCGAGTCGGATCGCGATGCCGTGATGCGCTTCGTCCGCTGGCTCGACGCCGATGCGCAGGGCGAGCAGGCCGAGGGTGCCGGGAGGATCGAGAGGGCCGAGGACGTCGCGCCGGCCGATTCCACCGGCGACGCGGACCCGAAGGGCGCCGCGGCGCTGCCGGCGAACGAGGACAAATGACGGTCGTCAGCGTCGGCCTGGGCGATCGCGCCTACCCGATCCACATCGGGTCCGGCCTGCTGGCGCAGGCGGGAACGCTGCTTTGCCCCCGATCGGCTGCGCGCGCCGTGATCGTCACCAACGCCGTCGTCGCCGCCCACCATCTGGCGCCGCTCAAGGCGTCGCTGCGCGAGTGCGGTCTCGAGGTCGATGTCGTGCTCCTTCCCGACGGCGAGGCGCACAAGAACCTGTCGACGCTGAACGACCTGCTGACGCGGCTGCTCGAGCTGCGCGCCGAGCGCGGCACGACGCTCGTCGCCCTGGGCGGAGGCGTGGTCGGTGACATCGCGGGCTTCGCCGCCGCGATCTACCAGCGCGGGATGCCTTTCGTCCAGGTGCCGACGACCCTGCTTGCGCAGGTCGACTCGTCGGTCGGCGGCAAGACCGGTGTCAACCACCCGCTGGGCAAGAACATGATCGGCGCCTTCTGGCAGCCGCGCGCCGTGCTGATCGACACCGATTGCCTCGCCACGCTCCCCGGGCGCGAGCTTCGTGCCGGGCTCGCAGAAGTGATCAAGTACGGCGCCATCCGCGACGCGGGTTTCTTCGCGTGGCTGGAAGCCGGCATGCCCGCGCTCCTCGCAAAGGATCCCGCGGCACTCGCCCACGCGATCCGGCGCAGCTGCGAGATCAAGGCCGAGATCGTCGCCGCCGACGAGCGCGAATCCGGCGAGCGCGCACTGCTCAACTTCGGCCACACCTTCGGCCATGCGATCGAGGCCGCCCAGGGTTACGGCGCATGGCTGCACGGCGAGGCCGTCGCTGCCGGAATGGTGTGCGCGGGGCGGCTGTCCGAGCGGGTCTGCGGTTTCGGGCCCGCGGGCACCAGGCGGCTCCGCGACCTGATCGCCGCCGCAGGCCTGCCGACCGAACCGCCGGGAATCGCGGCCGAGCGCTGGCTGGAGCTGATGCGGCGCGACAAGAAAGTCGAGGGCGGCGCGATGCGTTTCGTCCTGCTCGCCGAGATCGGCCGCGCGCTGCTGCGCGCCGATGTCGCCGACGCCGACGTGATCGCCAGCGTCTAGACGCTTCCCGCGCTGCCTGCGCGGCACCGGTGCCGGGTCGCGCCGGGTCCGGCCCGGGTCCGCATCGGGGGCGCGTCGAACCCAAGCGAAAACGGCGCCCGAGGGCGCCGTTTTCGCTGCGGCAGATGCTGCCGGCTACTGGCAGTAGATGGTCTTGGACTGCAGCTGCTGAGGCGTGTTGGCGTCGCCGACGGTGACCGTCACCGTCGAGCCCGGCGTGAAGTTCGATGCGCTCAGCGTCCCCGGGGAGGTGGTGACCACGCCGCCACCCGAGAGCACGACCGCCGGATCCGAGGCGACCGCGCTGAAGGGCGGGTTGCCGGTGATCGTGAAGCCGAGCGTTCCGGCGCAGGAGATGCGCGAGGTCGCCGTGCCGTCGTTCTGGTTCGGCGTCACGACCAGCGGCAGTACCGTGCTCGCCGGCGCCGTGCCGAACACGTTGTCGACGGTCGGCGGCGTGGCCAGGGTCGTGCCGGTCGCATCGGTGATGGCGAAGGTGAGGCCGGTGAAGCAGGTGCCGTTGGAGGTGATCGTGAAGCCTCCTCCGCTGGACTGGACCGGCGCCCCCGACAGGCCCACGACCGACGGGAAGGTCACGCCGACGCTGTAGGGGGGCGTGCCGCCGAAGATGTAGAACGTCGCCTGGGCGCCGGCGGCGCAGTGCGTCGTGTCGGGGCCCGTGAACGTCGTCGTCCCCGAGGGGATCACCGACAGCGCGGTGCTGGCGATCGTGAACTGGCCGAGGACGTTGCTGCCGTTGACGGTGTCGGTCGCGCGGATCGAGGCGATCTGGGTAACCGCCGTCGCCGGGACGACCAGCCTGACGGTCGCCTTGCCGGTCGTGTCGGGCGTCACCGTCAGCGACTGGACGAGCGCGCCGCCGGGGGCCGAAAGCGAGAAATTGCCCTGGACCACGTCGAAGCGCACCTGATGCCCGGGGAGGGGGGCGCCGCCGGGACCCGCCACGGTCACCGACGCGGTGCCGTCCGCGCCTGGACACAGGGTCGCGCCCGTCGCCTTGCAGCTCGCATTGCCCGTCACCGTGATCGGGGTCAGGAATGCCGGATTGATGGTCAGGGAGCCCGCAGCCTGGCGGCCGAGGACATCGGTCACCGTGAACGAGACCGGCGTCGCCGTCGCGACGATGCCGGGGACGACGACGAGGTCACCCCCGGAGATGGTCGAGGGCACCGGCAGGAGCGCGGCATTGCCCGAGGTCATCGTGTAGGGCGCGGTGCCGCCGCTGATGGTGAACACGAACGGGGTGCCCGAATAGCCGCTGCCGGTGGCCGGGGTGACCGTCACCGCTCCGCCACCCGGCTGGTACGGGTTGTTCGGGGCACCGCCACCGCCACCGCAGGCCGCCAGCGACAGCACGCCGGCCAGTGCGGCAAGGGTCAGGAGCGGGCGCAACCAGCCAGACAGACGGTTTGCAAGCATGTTGGGGATCCTGATGATGTTGTCCTAAAGATGTCGTTTCACCCAAGTCGAATTAAGCGCTGCAACAACGATCTAGGCGATTTTGTTCAGATTAAAGCCTAACAAGCTGGACGGCGCAAGTGTTTCCGGCGGAATGGCGCCATTCAGGCCATAGGCATGTTGCATGCCCGTACGCCCCGCCGATTCCCGGATTCGTCTTGCCGCATTGCAGCATCCCGCGTAGCATTGATGGGTTTCGCCCGAGGTTTTGGCAGGGCCCGCCATCCGGGCGGTCCGGGGTCAATCCTTCCGGGCCCGCTCCAGCGCAACGAGGTCACCGTGGATCATCCGTCACCCAATTCCGGCCTTTCCTTCCCTCCGGCGGCGCAGGGTCTCTACGACCCGGCGCAGGAGCACGACGCCTGCGGGCTGGGCTTCGTCGCCCACATCAAGGGCCGCAAGACCCACGACATCGTCACGCAGGGCTTGTCGATCCTCGAGAACCTGACGCACCGCGGCGCGACCGGCGCCGACCCGCTGCAGGGCGACGGGGCGGGCATCCTGCTCCAGCTGCCCGATGCCTTCCTCCGCCGCGCCTGCGGCAAGCTCGGCATCACCCTGCCCGCGATCGGGCAGTACGGCGTGGGCATGGTGTTCCTGCCCCAGGAGCCCGCGTCGCGGATGGCCTGCGAACAGGAGATCGAGCGCGCGATCCACGCCGAGGGCCAGGTGCTGCTGGGCTGGCGCGACGTGCCGACCGACAACTCGGGGCTCTCGGCGCGGACCAAGGAAGTCGAGCCGGTCATCCGCCAGGTGTTCATCGGCCGCGGATCGCGCGACATGGACCAGGACGCGCTGGAGCGCAAGCTCTACGTGATCCGCAAGGGCGCCGGCCACGCGATCCAGGCACTGAGCCTGCGCCACGGCAAGGAGTTCTACGTGCCGTCGATGTCGACGCGCACGATCGTCTACAAGGGCATGCTGCTCGCGCACCAGGTAGGCGAGTACTACGTCGACCTGCACGATCCCACGATGGTCTCGGCGCTGGCGATGGTGCACCAGCGCTTTTCCACCAACACCTTCCCGACCTGGGACCTCGCGCATCCGTTCCGCTTCGTCTCGCACAACGGCGAGATCAACACGCTGCGCGGCAACTTCAACTGGATGCGCGCCCGCGAAGGCGCGACCGCGTCGAAGGTCCTGGGCGACGATCTGCCCAAGCTGTGGCCGCTGATCTACGACGGCCAGTCGGACTCGGCCTCGTTCGACAACGCGCTCGAGCTGCTGGTGATGGGCGGCTACCCGCTCTCCCAGGCGATGATGATGATGATTCCCGAAGCCTGGGCGGGCAATCCCCTGATGGACGAGGACCGGCGCGCGTTCTACGAATATCACGCCGCGCTGATGGAACCCTGGGACGGCCCGGCCGCGATGGCGTTCACCGACGGACGCCAGATCGGGGCGACGCTGGATCGCAACGGCCTGCGTCCCGCGCGCTTCGTCGTGACCGACGACGACTACATCGTCATGGCCTCGGAGGTCGGCGTCCTCGACATCCCCGAATCGAAGATCGTCAAGAAGTGGCGGCTGCAGCCGGGCAGGATGCTGCTGGTCGACCTCGATGCCGGGCGCATCGTCGACGACGAGGAGCTGAAGCGCTCGCTCGCCACCGCCAGGCCGTACCGCGACTGGATCGCGAAATGCAGGCTGTCGCTGGAGGAGATGCCCGAGCCCGCGCCGTCGACGCCGACGGACGTGCCGCTGCTCGACCGCCAGCAGGCATTCGGCTACACGCAGGAAGACCTCAAGGTGATCCTCGCGCCGATGGCGCAGAACGGCGAGGAGGCGGTCGGCTCGATGGGCAACGATGCGGCGCTGCCGGTGCTCTCGGACCGGCCGAAGGTCTTCTACAACTATTTCAAGCAGCTGTTCGCCCAGGTGACGAACCCGCCGATCGACCCGATCCGCGAGGAGCTCGTGATGTCCCTGGTGTCGTTCATCGGCCCGCGGCCCAACCTGCTCGCCGTCGACCAGGGCGCCGCGTCCGGGGAGCCCCCGATGCGCCTCGAGGCGCAGCAGCCGATCCTGACCGCCGAGAACATGGAGAAGCTGCGCCACGTCGAGCTGTTCTCGGGCGGGGCTTTCCGCTCGATCGAGCTCGACATCTGCTATCCCGCCGCATGGGGCGGCAACGGCATGGAGGCGGCGCTCGCGAGTCTCGCCGCCCATGCCGAGGACGCGATCGCGCAGGGCTTCAACATCATCATCCTGTCCGATCGCTGCGTGTCGCGTGACATGCTGCCGATTCCGGCGCTGCTCGCGACCGCCGCCGTGCACGAGCACCTGGTCAAGAAAGGCCTGCGCACATCGGCCGGACTGGTGGTCGAGACCGGGAGCGCGCGCGAGGTCCATCATTTCGCGCTGCTCGCCGGCTACGGCGCCGAGGCGATCCATCCGTACCTCGCGCTCGAGACCATCGACGACGTCGCGCGCGCGCTGCCCGAGACCGATCCGAAGCAGTCGCAGAAGCGCTACATCAAGGCGATCTGCAAGGGGCTCTACAAGGTGATGTCCAAGATGGGCATCTCGACCTACCAGTCCTACTGCGGGGCCCAGATCTTCGAGGCCGTCGGGCTGCAGAAGTCCTTCGTCGACAAGTATTTCACCGGCACGGCGAGCACGATCGAGGGCATCGGCCTGTTCGAGGTCGCCGCCGAGGCGCAACGCCTGCATGCCAAGGCCTTCGGCGAAGACCCGCTGCTCGCGCGGATGCTCGACGCCGGCGGCGAGTACGCCTACCGGGTGCGCGGCGAGGAGCACATGTGGACGCCCGACTCGATCGCCAAGCTGCAGCACGCGACGCGGTCGAACTCGTATGCGACCTACCGCGACTACGCCGCGCTGATCAACGAGCAGGGAAGGAAGCTCAGGACGCTGCGCGGGCTGTTCGAGTTCCGCACCGGGGCGTGCACGCCGGTTCCGCTGGAGGAGGTCGAGCCGGCGAAGGACATCGTCAGGCGCTTCGCCACCGGCGCGATGAGCCTGGGGTCGATCTCGACCGAGGCGCACACGACGCTCGCCATCGCGATGAACCGCATCGGCGGCAAGTCGAACACCGGCGAGGGCGGCGAGGACGCGATGCGCTACCGGGCCGAGATGCGCGAGGGCGGCAGCGCGATCAGGGACGGCGACACGCTCGCGTCGGTGATCGGCAGGGACGCGGTCGAGCACGACATCCCCCTCAAGGCCGGCGACAGCCTGCGCTCCAGGATCAAGCAGGTCGCCTCGGGGCGGTTCGGCGTCACCGCCGAATACCTGTCCTC